>JADZEM010000042.1 GCA_020850535.1 Chloroflexota bacterium | reverse complement strand
GCCCGACGGCGATCTTCTCCATGTAGGCGATGCCCTTCCAGGGGAGCATCGAGCCGCGCCGGGCCAGCGCCACGACGGCCACGGAGTTCGGCAGCCCCTTGGAGAGCAGCGTCGTGCCGTCAATCGGATCCACGGCGATATCGACCTCGGGCGGCAGACCGTTCCCGATGCGCTCGCCGGTGTAGAGCATCGGCGCCTCGTCCTTCTCGCCCTCGCCGATCACGACGATGCCATCCATGTCGACGGAGTCCAGCGCAAAGCGCATCGCGTTGACGGCCGCCTGATCCGCCGCGTTCTTGTCGCCCTTCCCCATCCAGCGGGCCGACGCCAACGCGGCGGCTTCGGTGACGCGCGCCAACTCGAACGAGAGGTTGCGGTCCAGGGCGTTCGCGGTCGCGCGAGTCCGGCGCTCTTCAGCGAGCATAGGAATACCTCCTCGGCGCCCTTCAGCGGGGCCAGGTCCACGCCACGGCAGTGGGGCGTGGCTTGGCAGGAATCGTAGGCGGGCCGCGCGCCGAGATCAAGGGGAGATTCCCCGACAGCCGGCGTCAGGAAAATCCTTCGTCGTGAGGCGTGAGGCGTGAGGCGTGAGGCGTGGGTCGTGGGTCGTGGGTGTTGGTGAAAGCGTGCGAGTTCCAGTTGTCATCCTGAGCGCAGCGAAGGATCTCACCCGCTGACCGTCATCGTCTGCCCTACGCGCTGACCGTCATCGTCTGCCCTACGCGCTGACCGTCATCGTCTGCCCTACGCGCTGACCGTCAACATTCGCGTCAGCGGGTGAGATCCTTCGCTGCGCTCAGGATGACAACTGGAACTCGCACGCTTTCACTGACATGCTCGCACGACGCACGACGCACGACGCACGACGCACGACGCACGACCGTTACTCGACGGGGGCCACGACCGCCGAGAACCAGCCCAACGCCTCGAACTGCTGCCGATTCAGCGTCTGCTGCCCGTAGCGCGGGCCCGTGCCGCCGGGGTTCGCCAGCACCAGCACGTCAGCAGCCGCGTCGTAGCCGCGGACCGCCGTCCAGTGGTTCCAGGCCCGGCCGCCCATCGCCACGGGCGCGCGGCCGGCCCAGCCGGCGACCGCATCGAAGGTGACCGGCGAGCGGTTGAACGCCCGCACCCCCCACCGCTCTCGGAGCACCGCCACGATACCGGCGCCGGTCGCGTCGAGCAGGCCGACGTCGCTCCGCACGTACTGTGGGGACATCGCGTCCTGCGCCTCCTCCGGCGTCACGGCCACGCCCAGCGACTTCAGCATCCACATGGTGGCGCGAATCGCACAGGTCCAGTCCTGGCGCTGCAGCTCGGTCGGCGTTGTGGGGTCGAACGGCTGCCGCCCCTCCCCGTGCGGCTCCGGCCCTGACGGCAGCTCGAGCGGCGCTGCCGCAAGCTCCAGATACCGGCCGGCGGCCCAGCCTTCCATGCCCTCCGCCGTCTGCACCTGCACCCAGAGCAGGCCGTCCACGGTCGCCGCCAGCCCGAGGGGGCGCAGCAGCATGTCCTCGGCCAGCCGCCCCACGATGGCCGCCCCGATCCCCGGCCCAGCCCGCAGGTTCAGCGAGTCCGGGCTGACCCGCGCCACCCGCAGGGAGAGGGCTGTCAGGGAGACGCCCGCCCCCGGTGGGGCAGGGCGGTGGTCCGATTGGCCTGCATACGCTGACCGGATGATCGGGCCGGCCAGCCGCCGCCGCGCACCTGGGCGCTCCACAGTCGCCTCGCACATGCTGCCTCCCCGCGCCATGATGTCTCCTCCTTCGGATACCCACGCGCTCGCCGGTCGTCTCCCCAGGCCGCGCCGCGGCCGCTCCTCGGCGGCCCGCCGTCGAGCCACACGCAGTGTCAGAGCGGAGCGGCGTCACAGCGGGATGAGATCACCAGTGAGCGTAGGAGCGCGCAGGATGCTCCAGGATCGGGAAAACTCCTGACGATGGCCCGCACCCTGCCTACGGAACGTCGGGAGATCGGCGCATTCACGGCAGAACCCGAGGCAGGATCGCGGAAACAGCAGCGACATACAGATGATGGGGCGGCGTCTGGGTGTCGAATCTGCTACCTTACGAGCATCGACGTGCAGCCCAGCCAGCCGGCCCCGGGCACGACGCAACCAGGCTCACCGGAGCGGCGCCCACAGCCCTGTGTCCGCCAGCCGACGAGCACGCACACCACGCTGGACGAAAAGGAGCCCGTGGCCCTGCGCGCAGCAGGCTACGGACTCCGAGCGCGAGCTCACGACGACGTGAACCGATGAGGAGGAACAGGGTCATGACCACCGGATCGGCAACCAATGGGAAGCCGGCGCCGGATCCCGCGACCAGCGGTCTGGAAGGGATCGTTGCCGCGCGAACGCCGCTCAGCGAGGTCGATGGTCTGCATGGTGTCCTGACGATCCGTGGCTACGACATCGAGCAGATCGCCAGCAAGATCAGCCTTGAAGAAGCGGCCTTCCTGCTCTGGCATGGCAAGCTCCCGACCCAGCAGGAGCTGGACGATCTGCACCGCCGGCTGGTCGGCTACCGCCGCCTGCCCGACGAGGCCCGGATGGCCGTCCAGGCGGCCGCGAAGCGGATGCTCCCGATGGACGCGCTCCGTTTCGCCGTTGCCGCGCTGACCGCCGACGACCCAGACCCCGGCAACAACGCGCACGAGGTCAACCTCACGCGCGCCGAGATGCTGGTGGCCCGCGTGCCGATCATCGTCGGCATGTACCAGCGGCTCAGGAGCGGCGGGCAGGTCGTCGAGCCGCGCGCCGACCTCGGCATCACCGCCAACCTGCTCTTCCAGATGACCGGCGAGGAGCCGGACCCCGCCAAGGTGCGCGGTCTGGAGACCTACTTCGTGACGGTCACCGACCACGGCATGAACGCCTCGACGTTCACCACCCGGGTGATCGCGTCCACGGCGTCGGACATGGTCTCGGCGGTCGTCGGCGGCGTCGGCGCGCTGAAGGGCCCCCTCCACGGCGGCGCTCCCGGCCCGGCCCTGGACATGATCGAGTCCATCGGGACGCCGGACCGCGCCGAATCCTGGATGAAGAACGCCGTGGCGCACGGGCAGCGGCTGATGGGCTTCGGGCACCGCGTCTACAAGGTGCGCGACCCGCGCGCCGAGGTGCTCTACCGCGCCGCCTGGCTGCTGGCCGAGCAGACCGGCGAGCAGACCTCGCTGGAGCTGGCGCGCGAGGTTGAGCGGGTGGCCATCAACGTGCTGGAAGAGGCCAAGCCCGGCCGCAACCTGAACACGAACGTCGAGTTCTACACCGCCCTGCTCCTGCGCGATGTCGGCCTGACGCCGGACCTGTTCTCCTGCGCCTTCGGCATCGGGCGGACGGTCGGCTGGACGGCCCACGTCATCGAGCAGCACGACAGCGGCCGGCTGATCCGCCCGCAGTCAGAGTACAACGGGCCGCGGGGCCTGGAGTTCGTGCCGATCGAAAAACGATAGGTCAGCCATCAGCCAAGAGCATGTCATCCTGAGCGCAGCGAAGGATCTCACCCGCTGACCGTCAACAATCGCATCAGCGGGTGAGATCCTTCGCTGTCCTGGTCTCAGTCGTTGTCGTTGCCGTGCCCCTGGCCGTCGTTGTCCAGGCCGCGCCCGCCCTTGACGCCGAAGCCGCCGACGGCCACCTCTGCGCCATTCACGTAGACCCGCACCTCGTAGGCCGCGCCCGGCAGGTTGCCGTGGCCGCTGCGCTTCTCAATCGGGAACGCCGCCCGGCCCGAGCCGCCCTTGCAGCAGTCCAGCGTGCCCCAGCGGTAGTCCTCGCCGTTCGCCCGCACGAGATACGTCACCTTGGCGTTGCCGTCGTGATCGGTGTAGTCGAACGAGGCCCACACGACCTCTGTCCCACGGCCGAACTCGACATCCGGGTGAATCGCGCGGGCGTCGGAATCGACGCTCTTCGAGAAGGTCAGCCCATTCGTCGTGGTGTCAGCCGGCGCGGCAGCCACCATGGTCGGCTGGAACGCGCTCGACGCCCCGCGCCACGGCATGCCGATCACCACGAACGTCGCCAGCACCGCCGCGACCAGTCCAATCCTCACTACCATGACGAGCCTCCTCAGACCCAGCGGAGCGTTCCCAATCACCCGCGAACGCGCGGTGTTCGACAATTCTTCCTGATGCCTAACGACCAGCCTACGTTCAACGGGCCGCTCCGTCTGTCACGCTGACGACATCTGGTCAGCGTGCTTTCCGGCACGTCGAGCGTACCGCATCCATGGGAGGGTTTGTCACAGTGACGCACATGTCATGACGCGGCGTCGGGGATACGCTCCAGATCCTCGTCCAGCCCGGCGACAATCAGCGCATCCCCAGCCGCGAGGCGCTCCGCGGGCGCCGGGTTGAGGATCACCGTATCGGTCCGCGCCAGCGCCAGGACGGTCAGGCTGCAGCTCCGTGGGAAGTCGAGATCGCCGAGCGTCCGGCCAACCCATCGCTCCACCAGGGCCACCCGCGCGATACCGTAGCCCGGCGCGGCGTCGAGGTAGTCCTGGACGCCCGGCGCGTGGAAGCTGTGCGCCACCCGAAAGCCCGTCTCGCGCTCGGGATACACCACCCGCAGCACCCCAAGCTGCTCCAAGATCGAGCCGTGCAGCTCGTGGGCCGCCTTGGCGATCACCCGCTGGACGCCCATGCGCTTGAGCAGCACCGTCGCCATGATGCTCACTTCCAGGGACTCGGAGACGCCGACGATGACGGTGTCGAACTCGGCCAGCCCGAGCGCCACCAGCGCGTCAGGATCGGTGATGTCGGCCTGGACAGCGTGCGTCACGTCGTCCGCCAGGTCCTGCACGATGCGCTCGTCGCGGTCCACGGCCAGCACGTCGTGGCCCAGGCGGGCCAGCTCGCGGGCCACTGCCTGCCCGAACCGCCCCAGCCCGAGGACGGCTATCTGTCGTGTCGTGGGCATGCGCCCCTCTCTTCCTGCGCGCCGGCGGGCGCGTCAGCCGATCCGCACAGCCGCCGCCGGCCAGCGCAATGGCGAACCGTGCTCGCGCGCGGCCAGGGCGAGCGCCAGTGTCAGCGGTCCCAACCGGCCGACAAACATCATGGCCATCAAGATCAAGCGTCCAGCCGGGCTGCTCTCGCCCGTCAGCCCTATCGACATCCCGGCCGTCGCGAACGCCGAGACCACCTCGAACAGCTCGCGGAGGAACGGCTGGGTGCTGGTCAGCCCCAGCAGGAAGGTCGCGACGAAGACCAGCGCGAAGGCCAACACCGTCACGGCGATGGCCCGCAGCACGTCTGGTATCGGCACGCGCCGCTCGAACGCCACGACGTCCGGCAGGCCGCGAATGGCCGACGCCGTGGCGCTCAGCAGGATGCCGAGCGTCTGGACCTTGATGCCGCCGGCCGTCGAGCCGGCCGCCCCGCCGATCAGCATCAGCCCGATCAGCACCAGCAGGCCGCCATCTGTCACCGCCGCCAGATCCACCGAGTTGAACCCGGCCGACCGTGTCACCGTCGAGTGAAAGAAGGCGTTCAACACCTGCATCCAGAACGGCATCGGGGCGAATGTGTCGCCGTTCGCACGCTCCGTGAACAGGAGCAGCCCCGTCCCGCCGACGAGCAGTCCCGCGCTGACCACCAGCACCAGCTTGCTGTCGAGCGTCAGCCGCGCAAACGACCGCCGCCGCACCACGTCCTCGACGACGCCGTAGGAGAGGCTGCCGAGGATCACCAGCACGCTGAGCGGCAGGAGCACCATCGGCGCATCCGCGAACGGCACCATACTCTGATAGCCGCCCGTCAGATCGAAGCCGGCGTTGTTGAACGCCGTGATCGAGTGAAAGATCCCCCACCAGATGGCGGTGCTGAGCGGCTGCCGCTCCAGGAAGGCGAGCGTCAGCATGACCGCGCCGGCCCCTTCGACCACCACGGTGAACAGCAGGACGCGCTGCGCCAGCGTCAGCGCCGACCCGACATCGCTTCCGCCAATGGACTCCTGGAGCAGCAGTCGCTCGCGGAGACTGGTGCGCCGCCCGGCCAACCGGAGCAGAAAGGTGGACAGGATCATGAAGCCGAAGCCGCCGATCTGCACCAGCCCGGCCATCACGACCTGCCCGAAGAAGCTCCAGTGCGTCCCGGTGTCCACGACGACCAGCCCCGTCACGCAGGCCGCCGAGACAGCGATGAATGCCGCGTCGCGCAGCGGGGTCCAGCGTCCATCGACCTGGGAGATCGGCAGCATCAGCAGCACCGTGCCGATGGCGATGAGCGCCGCGAAGCCGCCCGCAAAGACCAGCCCGGCGTTCAGCGCGCGCCGTGGGGGCCGCGTGACCCCCAACGGCACCCGCACACTGCGCCGGGGGAGCTGCCGCCCCGCGGTGAGCGGCGTCCTGGGGAGGCGGGGGATCGGCAATCGCGGCACGCGGCGCTGGCTCCGGGGCTGTCAGGATGGCGGCATCATGATACGCGCCGAGCAATTCTCAGCCGAATGATTCTCAGATGAGTGGCGGTTGCTATACTGCGGATGGGGTGGGCTGCATGCTGCTCAACCGGGCACCACTCCAGCAACCTTGTGGCGTCTCCAGTAGAGCGGAGGTGCGACACGAACGCCGAAGACGGCGAGGGTCGAGGCTCATCGTCCAGCGGGCCGGCGAAGCCCGAGCCTCCTGATACCCCGCGCAATGGCGATGTCCGCGGCGGCGAGGCCCGCGGTAGCAGCGATGCCCGTGCTGAGAAGAGGGCGGCGGACGGCAGCACCATTCCAACGGTGCACATTCGGGAGGTGCGCCAGGGCCACAAGCCGGGCGAGCGGTACGTCCGCATCCACCGGCCGTTCCACGACACCTTCCGCGAGGCCTCCGGCGACACGCTGGTGGCCCGCGACACGGCGTATGCTCCGCGCGGCACGATGGGCAAGCTGTGGGGACTGTGCCGACGCTTCCTGATCGGGAAGCCGCTGGCGTCCTCTGAGCTGGCCCATGAGCGGCTGCCCAAGACGAAGGCGCTGGCCGTCTTCGCCTCGGACGCGCTGTCGTCCTCCTCGTATGCCACCGAGGAGATCCTGCGGATCCTGGTGCTGGGCGGGGCGCTCGGGCTGACGTTCACGCTGCCGGTCGCGGCTGCCATCGGGCTGCTGCTGGCGATTGTCGTCATCTCCTACCGCCAGACGATCAAGGCGTACCCGCACGGCGGCGGCTCCTACATCGTCAGCAAGGACAACCTGGGCAACGTTCCGGCCCTGGTGGCCGCCTCATCGCTGCTGGTGAGCTACGTCCTGACGGTGGCCGTGAGCATCTCGGCCGGCGTCTTCGCGCTGACCTCGGCCTACCCCGATCTCCACGACTTTCGCGTCTGGATCGCCATCGCGCTGATCGCCCTGATGACGCTCATCAACCTGCGCGGCGTCAGCGAGTCGGGCACCATCTTCGCCGTGCCCACCTACATGTTCATCGTCATGGCGATGCTGATGATCGGGTACGGCCTCTTCCGCATCGCCACCGGCGACCTCGTGGCGAACATGCCGCGTCACGAGATGGAGCTGGCCGGCTGGGAGGCGAAACACGCCTTCGAAGGGATCGGCCTGCTGCTGGTGCTCCGAGCGTTCGCGCAGGGCTGCGCCGCGCTCACCGGGACGGAAGCCATCTCGGACGGCGTGCCGGCGTTCAAGCCGCCGGAGTGGAAGAACGCCCGCACGACGCTGCTTTGGATGGGCATCATCCTGGCGGTGCTGTTCCTGGGGATCTCCTTCCTCTCGACCCAGCTTGCCATCATGCCAGACGTGGACGAGGCCGAGTCCGTCGTCTCGATGATCAGCCGCGAGATCTTCGGCGATGGCCTCCTGTACCTTCTGATGCAGTGGTCCACCATGCTGATCCTGGTGCTGGCCGCCAACACGGCGTTCGCGGACTTCCCACGCCTGTCCTGGTTCCTGGCCCGTGACCACTACATGCCACACCAGTTCAGCTTCCGGGGCGACCGCCTGGCGTTCTCCACGGGCATCTCGACGCTCGGCATCATCTCGGGCGTCATCGTCTTCTTCTTCAATGCAGACACCCACGCGCTGATCCCGCTGTACGCCATCGGCGTCTTCGTGGCGTTCACCTGCTCACAGGCGGGCATGGTCAAGCGCTGGTGGAGCCGCCGCGAGCCGGGCTGGCACTACGGGCTGATCGTCAACACGGCGGGCGCGCTGACGACGTTCGCCGTGGCGATCATCCAGTCCATCACCCAGTTCACGCACGGCGCGTGGCTGGTCATCGTGCTGATCCCGATGCAGGTGGCGGTGCTCTGGCGGATCCACGCCCACTACACCCGCGTGGCCGAGCAGTTGGCGATGGAGCCAACGGACGAGCCGCCGGACGGCCTGCCCGCCCCGATCCTGGTGGTCCCGGTGCCGGGGCTCAACCGCGCCGTCGCCCGGACGATCCGCTACGCGCGGGCGCTCTCCAGCAACGTGACGGCGCTGCACGTCACCGACGATCTTGAAGACGCCGCCGAGGTGCGCCGTCGCTGGAAGGAGTGGGGCACCGATGTCCCGCTGGTGATCCTGGAGTCACGGTATCGGGCGCTGACGGGGCCGATGCTGCACTACCTGGACGCCGTCTCCAAGCAGAATCCGGACACGCCGATCACGGTGGTGCTGGCTGAGTACGTGCCACGCCGCTGGTGGGAGTGGCCGCTGCACAACCAGACGGCGCTGCGGCTGAAGGGGACGCTCTTCTTCCGCCCCAACACGGCGGTCATCGACGTGCCGTACCACCTGATCCGCTGACGGCGCTTCTGGCCGTCGCAGTGCAGTGCCGCGGGAGGCTCAGCCTCGCCCCGGCCACTGAAGATCCTGGAACTGCTCCTCCACGATGCGGCGGAACCGCTCGACCGCTTCACGGACGACGGGCTGGTACGGCCGGCGGGTGGTCGGCGTCGAGATCAGGAATGGTGAGGCCTCGGTCACGGCCTTGCCGATGATGCCGTGCAGGTTGCCGGTCTCCTGGAGTACGTCGATAGCGCCGATGAACGCGTGCAGCCGTTTCTGACGCTGGCGCGCCGAGTCCCAGCGCCCCGCGACCACGTCGTTGTAGAGGTCGAGTACGAACCGCGGGTTGAAGTTCGTGAACCACGAGTTGATGCCGCGCCCGCCGAACATGAGGTACGGCGCCATGACGCCCTCGCCGACGAGGTGGCTGATCTGTGGCGCATCCGCCATCACCGACATGAACTCGGTGAAATCGACGCCGACGTGCTTCGTGCCGATGAGCTTCGGGAAATCGCGCTGGAGGACGGCGTAGTCCGGTCCGCGCAGGTAGTTGTGGCAGCGCGGCGTGTTGTACTGGACGAGGCCGAACCCGTCAGGCGCCGCTGCGCTGATATCTTCCCAGAACCCTCGGTACGATGCAGCGGTTGACGGCATGAAGAACGGGTGGCCGACGTGCGCGCCCAGGATGCCCCGGTCCACGGCGTGGCGCAGCCGGGCCACGACGCCCTCGGTGTTGCACCAGGTCACGCCGACCATGGCCGCCGCGCCGATGCGCTGTGTTTCGTCGGCAAACACGTCGACGATGTGCCGAAACTCGTCCAGCTCGATGGCGTAGAACTCGCCGTCACTGTCGGTCGTGTAGATGCCGTGAACGCCTGCGGCGTGCAGCCGCCGAATATTCTCGCGAAAGACCTCCTCGTCGAACCGTTCACGAGCGTCAAACGGGGTGCCAATCGCGGCCCAGACCCCGTGCAGGTTCTCGCGGGTGAGGCCTGCGCGCATCGATTCGCGTGTGAGCTGCGCCAGTGGCGTCAACATGGTCGGACTCCCGCGGCTCCCATCACCCGCTCGCACCAGAGTCCCGGTCGGGTAGCTGGAAGACATCGCCACTGGCCGGCGCACACCCGCGTCGGCGCAGTCCTGGATAGCTGGTCACGAGCTGCTTGACGCATGGCGGACTCTGTGCGGGTCATCGTATCGCAACAGGGCATGCCCACACATCGGCGCTGCCCCCATCGGATGCGGTACACCATTGGCCGTATGACGACGCACACACAGCGTGACGCGGCAGCATGAGGCGGCGCACTCCCGCGCTCGACTTTGCCGCGCTCCCGTTGGACGAGGCGACCGGCCTGCTGCGCGATCTCGGGCTGGGGCTGCTGCGACAGGCGTTGCTGGCGAACGCCGACGACGAGCGCCCCTCCCTGGCCGATCTCCTGCCAGACGGCGTCGCGCGGAAGCTGGCGACGCGCCAGGGCCATCGGCTGGCCCCCGTCAGCTACCGGGTGACCGTCGCCCGGGCCACCAGACGCGGCCTCTCACCGGCCGTCTGGCAGCGGCGGGTCTGGAGCCAGTTGCGGTCCCGAATCGGGCAGACCACCCCCGGCTACCTCCCCGACTTCCTCTGGCCGACGGTCGCCGAGCGCGCCTGGGCCAGCCCCGCCTTCCAGCGCGAGGCCGCCCTGCTGGCGAGAGGCGTCCTCCAGGAACAGTACCTCTTCCCGCAGGGCGGCCTGCCCACCCCCGTCTTCGCGCCGGGGACATTCTGGGCGCTGCTGGCGCTGGCCCAGGCGCCGCACACACCAGCGCTCGGGCCGGCGCTGCGCGGCCTGTTTCGGAGAGACACCCTGCGCTCCCCGGGCCGGCTCGCGGCCCAGCTCGGACGCGTCGGGTGGACGCTCTGGGGCCGGCTGCCGTTCAGCCGCTGGGAGTGGATCCCCACCCGGGCCACCCGCCGGCGGCAGGCCGCACGCGCCCTGGGACAGCAGGCCAGTGTCCAGACGCTGGCTGTCAGCGGCTGGGCCGGCTTCTGGGACCAGTACGTCATCATGCAGGCGATCCTGGCCTGGCACGGCGGGCATCCGCCCCTGCCGGCCGCGCTCCGCAAGGGCCTGACAGACCTTCCCGTTGTCAGCGAGGCGCTGGGACACGTATCCTCGCAGCGCACGGACGCTCGGGGGACACCGCCGGTGACCACGCTGCCGCTGCTCGCCCATCCGTCGTGGGAGGCCGACCGGCCAGCCTGGTTGGCCAGCCAGTACGATCCCCGGGCACTGGTCGGAGGATAGCGGCGCCCATGGTCTTCCCCGCACAACCGCTGATCTGGCTGGCGCGGCAGCACGGCGAGCTGTTCGGGCAGCTTGGGCAGGTCGAGGACGAGCTGAAGGGCCGCTTCTCCGGCCTGGACGAGGCGATTGACGCCCTGATGCTCTCGATCCTCAGCGGCGAGGCGCTGCTGCTGGTCGGGCCGCCCGGGACGGCCAAGTCGCGGCTGATCCGCGCGTTCTGCAACCTGCTGGGCCTGCTCGACCTGGAGAACCCGCAGGTTCGCCACCCGCACTACTTCGAGTACCTGCTGACGCCGTTCACCGAGCCGGGCGAGCTGTTCGGGTTCTACGACGTGGCCCAGGCGGCCACCCACGGCCGGCTGGTGCGGCTGTCCGGGGACTGGCTCCAGTCGGCGCGCGTCGTCTACCTCGACGAGGTCTTCAACGGATCGAGCGCCATCCTCAACTCGCTGCTCGCCGTCATGAACGAGCGCGTCTTTCACGACCGTGGCGAGCGCACGCCCGTCCAGTTGCAGTGCCTCTTCGCCGCCACCAACGAGATCCCCGACACTCCCGAGCTGCGGGCCGTCTTCGACCGCTTCCTGCTGCGCTGCACCGTCAAGAACGTGGACGTCCACGTCCCTGGCGGGCCAGAACGGGTCGGGACGCTGCTGACGCGCGGCTGGGCCGAGACGTTCGGCAGCCGTGGCGGCTCGCGCGTCTACACCACGCTGCTGGAGCTTGCCGACGACCTCCGCGACGAGATCCGCGAGCTGACCGACCGTGGCGTGCTCCAGCCCCAGGAGCGCAGCCCATTCTTCCAGGAGCTGGCCCGCCTGATCCGGATCACCCGCGACGACGACCTCTCCGAGATGTCGAATCGGCGGCTGGTGAAGATGCTCCACATCATGCTGCTGCACTGCGTGTACCGTTCCGTGCGGCGCGGTGAGCTGGACGAGCGGTCGCTGACGCTGGGGCCGGCCGAGCTGGGGCTGGTCGGGCGGTTCTTCCTGGACCGGGCCGACGACGAAGTGGTGCGGAAGCTGAACCGAGCGCTGGTCAGATAGAGGAGCAGCAGGCCCGTGCCTCCCCCGCCCCCGGCCCCGCTCAGCGAGCTTCAGGTGCGGCTCGTCGCGCCGCGCGTCTGGCAGCCCCAGGTGGCCGATGCGTTCGCCATGCTGGCCCCACACGGACCGGCCGCCGCGCGCCTCGCCGAGACGGTCCTCTGGACGCTCCACAATCGCCACGTCGGGATCACCCCCTGGCTGGTCTCGCAGCTCGTGCCGCTGCTGCTCGATCCCCGCACCAGCGCGCGCGGCGGGGCATCCGGCGGTGAGCGCGGCTGGCAGGTGGTGCTGCGGCGGCTGGTCCAGGAGATCACCCCACCCGCACGGGACGGCCCGCGGGCCGGCCAGTACCACGGCGGCATCGCCCTGGGCGCGTCTGGCACGTACACCGTCCTGAAGGTGTTGACGCCGCTGATCCTGGCGGCCTGCGCAGAGATCGGGCAGAACTGCCTGTTCGCCGCCGACGACGCCGGCACGTCAGTCTCGCCCGAGGCGTACACGCGCTACATGCAAGAGCTGGCAACGGCGATCCTCGACCGGGCGTCGAAGGTTCCTGCTCCCGATCCCGAGACCGGCGAGCTGCCCCGCGATCCGTTCTGGTTCGAGCCGGCCGCCACCCTCGCCGGGCTGGTGCGGCGAGGCACGGATGGGTCAGGCTCGCGGGCGCTGCCGTCCTCGGACCCTGTCGAGCTGGGGCTGCTGCTTCGGCTGCGTCCCCGCCTGACCGACAGCGCGTGGGCACGCCGCCGACAGTTGCCCACCCCGACTGCCCCAACCGGCGGCCAGCGGCGGCGCGAGGCTGGCTACGTCGGCATCCACCTCACCCACCGCGACGAAGATCTGCCGGCCATGCTCCTGAGCGAGATGATGATGCCGAGGGCGATCCGGCTGGACCGGTTGCTCAACACCGGCTACTACGCCCTGGAGCGCAAGCCGCGCCGGCAGCGCGTCCGCGACGTGCTGGTGGTCGGGATGCTGCCGCCGTCGCTGGCCGGGCGGGCCGGCGGCGATCTCGTCAAGGCGAGCTGGGTAGACTTCGCGCTGCGGCTCAGCACCCTGCTGCGCCAGCACCAGCTGCTCAAGAGCGAGCTACGGTGGCTCGAAGGAGACGCCTTCGAGCGGTTCCGCGCCTGCACCTTTGGCCTGGAGGACATCCCGCTCTCGGACGCCGCCGACGACCCCGTGCAGCTGAGCCAGGGCCGGCGCGAAGGGCTGCTGAACGCGATGCGCTGGCTGCCCGGCTACGTGGACGAGCGCGCACACTTCCAGGGCGACACCCCTATGCCGCCTCGCGGCGCCTCAGTAGATGAACGTGGACAGCTTCAGGGGGACTCCCCGCTCCCGCACACAGGGATATCGGCGACACGGAGAGGCGGCGCAGCCGAGATGATGTCGGCGAAGCCGGTATTCGCACCGCGCAGCGGAGGGACGGGGGGTGAGGGCCATCCCGGCATCCCCGATCCCGACGACATCCTGCTGGAGTCCACCGGCCGCTCTCTCGTGCCCGAGTGGGTCGTCCAGTGCTGGCGCGCGCAGCAGCCACGCGGCGGCCACGCCAGCTACACCGTGCGCGGCTCCGGCCGGGCCACGCACCAGCGGAACGGCCGGCGTCCGCATCCGGGCGCGCCCGCCGACGCCGCCCCCGTCGAGAGCTTCGCCTACGTCCACGTCATGCTCTTCCTGCCGGCCGCCATGCGCCCACGCGACGGCCTCGGGCTGGACAGCGCCCGGACCGTCATCCGTGAGCTGCGGGCGCGGCTGGGGATGGGCGCACGGGCCGACCGGCAGGTCAGCGTCACCTGGACGCCCGACGACCTCTCGGACGCGGGCGGCTGGACCGTCGACACTCGTCGGCGCGTCGGCGTGCGGCTGGCGGACGAGGACGCGCCGCCTGACACCCTTGACGAGCACGAGCTGGCTGGACGGCTGGTCACCACCTGGCTGACGGGCGTCACGGAGGATCTGAGCGGTGGCTGAACGCAGCCTGTTCCTGGTGCTCGACAACCTCAGCCCGCTGACCGCGCTCCAGATCCTGGCCGGTGCAGCGGTGGGGCTCCGCGCCGCCCGCCTCGATCCAACCCCCCTGTTGGAGGTGCGGGTCAGCATCGAGGTGCTCGGGGCGATCGCCAGCGCGACGCTGCTGGCTCCGGTCGCTGAGGGCCGGGGAGCGGCGCCCGGCCGGCAGCAGGCCACCGACGCCCTGCTGCGGGCCTACAGCGAGCGGGTGGGCAACATCCTGCCGTCGCCCCGCGGCATCTCCACCGACGACACCTGCCCGCTGGCCGAGGGGCTGGCCCGGCTGCTGCTCCAGCCCTCCGACGATCCCGTGCCGCCCGAGCCGTCGGAATGCCTGCTGGTCGCCGAGGGCATCGACGGGGAACGGGCGGCGCAGATCCTGGAGGATGCCGCCTTCGACGCGACGAGCGTCCGGACGCTGGTGGCCGAAACGCGCGGCGACCGCTGGCCGAGTCCGGCGGGCGGGCGTGGCGGCCTGGAAGACGCCGGCGTCTTCCTCTTCCACATCCGCGACGACCGTGGCCGCCGCTCGACGTTCCAGGGCGCGCTGGCCGGCGAGTGGTTCGCGGACTGTGTGCAGCTGGCCTGTTTCGACGCGGGCGGCGGCGCGAAGGTCTTCCTGCCGGCCGCGCTCGCACCCGGCCGCGCCGAGCTTGCCGCCTTCCGGGAGGTCGTGCGGGCGCTGCCGCTGACGAGCGGCGCTGGCCCCGTCACCGCGGTCGGCCCCGCCGCCCCGATGACGACTGCAGCCCCACCCCCTGCTGGCGCACGCCCCGACCGCGACGAGCGACTGGTGGCCGTCTACCCGGGCGGCCCCGACACGGCCCGGTTCGCCGTGGCCTACCTGGCCGGCCTCCAGTTCCGCGACCGCGTCGACCTGGAGCCGCGCCGCCGTGCAGGCGCCTTCGAGGTCGTCGATCTGCGAAGCAGCCCGGCCATCGCCAACCGCCTGCGCGATGTCATCGAGCGGTCTGGCGCGGGCATCGGCTACCGCCTGGAGCTGCGCCCGACCGACTACGCCGAGCCGCCCGAGGAGGGCGAGCTGGCCCGGCTGGACCAGGAGATCTTCGACCTCGAGCTGCGACGCGCGGCCCTGCGGAGCATCACCCTCCAGAAGCCGGTCCTCTACCGCTTCAGCCAGCAGCAGTTGGCGGGGCTGGCCGACGTGCTGCGCGCCTACCCGCCGCGCGTCCTGGCTGAAGGCCACTTGCAGTACGCTTTTCAGCCGGCCGCTGGCGCGCGCGGCGGCGAGCCGGTCCCCGGCGAGCGCTCCGGGCTGCACTACCTGCTGGTCGATCCGTCGCTGACCGGCGCGATGACCGAGAAGCTGCGGTTTCCGGAGATGCCGCTCGGCGGCCCGACGATGCGCTTCTGGCTCGACCCGTACTGGGCGCGCTACTACCTCGACGAGCAGAGTGAGCGCGACGACTGCCTGGTCTTCGTGCCGTACGGGACGGCCCTGTTCCCCGCCATGCACGACTGGAACGTCGGGGAGATGCGCGAGTACCTGCGGTTCGCCGTGAGCCGCTGGTTTGGCCCGACCGCTGGTCCGATGACGGGGCAGTCTATCGATCCGGACGCGGACGACAGCCTGCCCGAGCGTGCCGTCTACCTCTTCGACGGCCCGGCCGACCTGCACGCCACCATCCACGTCAGCGTGCTGGACCGCGACGGCTTCGTGCCGCTCCAGCAGCGCATCGGCTGGATCAACACCAACCTCGAAGCGATGCGCCCCGATCCCGACGTCGATGACATCATCGCCGAGATCGCGGACGCCCGCACCCGCGAGGCGGTGGTCGGGACGATCACCGCGCGGGCCGACGCCGCCGAGGAGACGTTCGACCGGACCGTTGAGGCCGCCAACGCGCACGTCGCGGCCCGCCTGCGCGAGCTGCTCGACGCCCTGAACAAGGAGATGGCCGGCCTGATCGAGCGGGCGCAGCGCACCACCACCGACGTGGTCCGCCTCAAGAACCGGCTGCGCGATCTCGACACGACCCGCCTGGACATGCGCCGACTCGACGCCGAGGTGACCGGCATGGCTCAGGAGGCCGGCGCGGCAGCCGACGGCCTCAACGCCTACTACAACGCGCAGTTGAGCAAGGCCCAGCAGGCCGTGCTGCGCGCCGACACCGTCCGCGTCACCGCCAACAAGGAGATCGCGGAGGCCGCCACGCGCCTCAAGGCGACCCGCGAACACCTCGAAAAGCTGCTGGACGAGCTGCTGTGACGGCGGAAGCTTCGACGCCGGCCCCGCCGCGCCGCCCGGAGCTGGGCCTGCGCGCCGTCTACCGTCAGCCGGCCGACCGGCTCGCGGATGGGGCCGCCGAGGCCGCTGCGATCATCGAGATGGGCGAGGCGGTCGTCGCGGAGCCGCCGCGCTGGCGGCTGGACCAGACCCCTCTCTGGACGGCACGGCTCTCGTTACGGGCGCAGCGGCTGGTCCGGACCTGGGTGCTGTTCCTGACATTCGGGCTGGTGCGGCTGGACAGCCCGCCGCGCGGCGTCGAGCCGGACCGCTGGACGCTCCGTCAGCAGGTGCTGGAAGACCGGCTGCCGGCCCTGCGCCGCGAGATCGAGGCGATTGGCCGCCGCCGCCATCCGATTGACCAGCGCGCCATCGGCCACGAGCTGCACGAGATCGGGCGAGTGCGGGCGGCCCTCTGGTGGAGCGCCCGCGCCATCCGCCTGCGCCTCCGCATCCTCAGCTTGCAGCTCCAGATCGCCATCGTCTGGCTGTGGGTCAACCGTGAGGCCATCCTCTTCTACGGCGTCGTGGCGCTGATCGTGGCCGGACTGGTCGGGCTGATCTGGCTGCTGCAGCAGAACCAGGGCTCGATCCTCGATATGATGGAGTCGGTGCGGTCGGCTGCGCCGCGCTTCGACCCGGTCCGCTCCGAGCCGTTCTTCTCGGGAGACGACTGACCGGTGGCCGCAAGATTCGACTCCCGTAGCCGTACCCGCCCCCCGGCACGTCCTACGGGCGAGCAGGCCGGCACCATGCAAGCAGGGCCAGGGGGCGACGGGCAGCCGACCCACCCGCAGGCCGCGCCCAGCCCATCGGCCACCCCTGCCCCATCCGCCCCGCCGCACGCCGGCATCCGCTCCCCGATGCTGGCGTCGCTGCCGCAGCCGCCCACCCTCGGCCGCCGGCAGCGGATCGTGCGGCGGGCGACTGTCGCCGGGGGTGTCGGAGGGGCGTTGCTGCTGGTGGTTGGCATCGTGCTGGGGCGGCTGGTCCCCCGTGAGGGCGCCCTTGGGCAGGCCCTCTACGGCCTGCATGACGGCGTCTTCCTGCCGATCAAGGGGCATGCCTACACGGCGTTCCTGCCGACCAGCCTGATCTGGTGGGGCTTCGCGGCGCTGCTGCTGGCGCTGCTCCTGGCCTCCTGGCTGAGCGACCGCTCGTTTGTGCGCCGGCCGCACGCCGTCATGGCCCGCTGGATAGTCGGCTGGCCGCTGCTGGATGGCGTACTGGTGCGGTCGGTCGGCGTGCTCCGGCGGCGCGGCCTCGCCTGCGAGCTGCTGCTGCGGGTCGCCGACCACGAGCGCAAGCAAGCCGTCCGCCGCCTGCTGACCCATCCGAACGCCGGCGGCATCGCCTGCCGCCGCGCCATCCGCCTGACCCTCCTGACCATCCGCCTCACCATGCTGTCGCCATTTGCGCCTGGACCGCTGAAGCCTCATCTGGACGACTTTGATCGCGCCGGTGATGCGTATGGACTCCCCCTCTCCCGCGCGCGGGAGAGGGGGGCGGGGGGTGAGGGGCGATCCGTTGTTCCGTCCCTACTGCCGCTCCAGGTCGCAGCGATCTGGTTGCGCGGTCTGCTGGCGGTCCGCATCCAACGACAGGATGCCCTGGCCGGCCCGCTGCTGGACGTTGCGCCGCTGCTGCTGGACGGTTTGCGTTCGGCTCAGGCCGGGGCTGACGCCGCCCCCTCCGACACGGGCTTCACCCTGGCGGCCTTCGCCCGAGACCTGGATCTGCTGACCGAGATCGAGCGGCGGCTGGCGCGCGCGGCGCAGTCAGCCGAGGCGCGCGGGGATCGGGCGCGCGCCCTGGCCGAGGCGATCCCGCTGAGCCGGCTCCGCGCCCTGGCCGTCGCCGTGGACGCCCGCCGCGACCTGCTGGAGCGGGTGCGCGGCATCGTCGAGGTACGGCGCTTCGGGGCGCGCGGCGGGGGGAGCGGTGGCGGGAGCAGTCTCCCGCTGCCGTTCGGCGCGAGCATCCCGCCGGAGCAACTGGCTCTGGCCGGGCAACTGCACCTCGATCTTGCGCTGCTCGTAGCCGATCTCGGGCAGGCGCCGGCCCTGGCCGAGGCGTCGTTGGAGGCTGTCGAAGCGCTGGCCCTGAGCCTCGACCTCTACGCCGCCCTGTCTGGGTCATCCGACCTGGAGCCACGGCTCTCGGGGCTGGTGGCCGGCCTCCCGAACGCCGAGCAGTACGCCGTCTGTGCGCGCATCGCCGCTGCCGACCCGCACGGCCGGCTGGAAGGGTGGGCGGGCAGGGCGTCCCCCAACGGCGTCGTCCACCCCGACGATCTGGCCCTGGCCCGCCAGCGGCAGACGGCCATGCAGCTTGCGGGCGGTCCGGACGCATGATCCCCCGCTGGCACACGCCCGGCCGCACGCCTGACCGCCGCTCCTGGCTTACCACCTGGGCCGCCCTGCACACGCTGCCGCTCAAGCGGCGGATCGATCCGATCTTCCTGGTCACGATCGGGTTGCTGCTGGGCGGGCTGGTCTTGCTCTGTGTGGGCGTCGTCGAGCTGGCCGACCGGGCCGGCTGGCTGAACGCCTGGACCGCTCGCCCGGTGGCCGACGAGCGCATCCTGACCAACCTCCGCGACCGTCTCCCCGCCGATCCCCTCCTGTCGGCTGTCCTCCACGCGCCGGAGGGGGCCGCCTACACGGCGCAGCGCGGCGGCACGGTCCATCGTTACGATCCCCGCACGGGCCTCTGGCAGACCGAAGATCCGCTCGCTGATCGGCTGCTCAACCGCGACTTCCTGCAGCTACGCTCCGGCTGCGGCAGCGATCCACGCTCACGGGAGGCCGGCCGCTGCCCCGATCCGTCCTCGCTGTGGGCGCTCAACGGGGACGGCGGCCTGGCGCGGCGGGCGGGCGGCGCCTGGGGCGTGGTGGTCGGGGACAGCAGCCTGCTCGGGCAGACCGGGCAGCCGCTGGAGAATGCCGACCTGACCGCCGCCGCCGTCTCGGCGGATGGGCGCTGGCTGGCCGTGGGCACGCGCCAGGACGGCATCGGCCTGTACGACGTGCGCGAGCATCGCTGGCTCCCGACTGCCGAGATCAGCCGCCAGCTTCCGAGCCTGCGGGTCACCCACCTCGCGTGGTGGCGCGACCGCTTCTGGATCGGCGGCACGGCGGGGCTGGCCTCGCTGACGGCGAGCGACGGGGGCGCGCGGGTCGAGTCCGTCGCCGGGGTCACCGGCGAGATCGCCGGTCTTGACGCCGATCCTGACGGCTCGCTGTTCGTGCTGGCGCGGCAGGCCTGCGAAAACGGCATCACCGGCTGCCAGCAGCTGGTGGCACTCGATCAGCTCGGCGGCCCCCTCCGCGAGATGGTGGCCGAGCGCCGTCTCTACCCAGAGCTGAGCCTGACCGGCCTGAGCTTCGCGCAGTACGCTGGCAACACCCTGGCAGTGGCCGGCCAGCGGGGCGTCTACGCCTACGATGCCCAGCGTCACGCCTGGGAGCAGATCGCCACGGACCCGATCCTGGCGACGCTCCCCCTGCCCGATGGCTCGGGGTTCTATTTCGCCTTCGCCGGTGGCGCGGGCCTGTTCCAGGAAGTAGACCAAGACCGCTGGTCGGTTGGCGACGAGCGGATCGTGCGGCTGGCCCCGGGCGCACCGAACGAGGCGCTGGCGCTGACCGAGCGCGGCAACGTCTACAGCCTGCTCCGGAATGCTGACGCCCGCCTCGTCTACGCCGGGACCGGCACGCACCTCGCACCGGAGCTGCTGCGGACCGGCTTCGCCGTTGGCACGACGGTCGTCCTGTTCGGCCCCGACGGCGCACTCCTGCACGATGTTGCCCGCCGCCGCTACGAAGATGTCCCGGCCGCCAACCTCCCCGACTGGCTCAAACAGCCGGGCCTCCGCTTCGTCAGCGCGTCCGACCGGCTGTACGCCATCCTGCCCTCGGCCACCAGTACGGCGGTCTTCACGCTCGACGGCGCGCGGCTGGCGGACGGCAGCTACTACAGTGGCGACTTGCGGCAAGCCCAGCCGGTCGTGGCGCCGGCCAGCCTGCCGGACGCCGACGCCCGGACCTGGGTCTGGCCCGATCAGACGCTCGGGCTGCTGGCGACGGATGGCAGCGTCTACCGGGTCACGAGCGCGGCTGTCCAGCGGCTGACGGGCGCGGCTGTGCCAGCACTGGACCGTGCCCGCCTGCTGGACGTGGCCGACGAAGACGGCGGGCTGATCGCGGCGACGGACGCCGGCCTGCGCCGCTACAGCGCCACCCGCCGCGAGTGGTCCGACACCTTCCGCATCCTCGGCAAGGAGATCGTCGAGTTTGCGCGGCCGGCCGGCCGGCTGCTCGGGCGGACCGCCGACAACCTGCTGGTCCAGGAGGGCGGCCAGGGTGTCAACGCCGCCGTGCTGATCGGGGAGAGCGGCTTCACCATCGGCGATGGCGGCCTCAGCGACGCCCTCCTGCGGGGCAACGATCTGTTCCTGGGCGGCCAGGGGCGCGTCGAGCGGTACGACCTCCCCACCCGGCGCGTCGGGGACCGCTGGACCCTGGCCGGCAACGAGCCTGTCGCGATCCGCGCCCTGCTGGACGGCAGACCGCTCAGCCTGACCGGCGGGCAGGCGTTCCTGGCCGACCGTCCGCTGGACCCGGACGGCGGGACCGTCCGCAGCCTCTCCACCACCGCGGGGCAGATCGTCGCCGTCCGCGAGCGCGACAGCCACCCCTACCTCAAGCTGTACGAGATCGCGAACGTCGCTGCCGCCCGCTGCTTCTTTCGCGCGCCGGCCGCCGAGGGCGCCACCCGCGTCACCGACGCGCGCGGCTTCTCGGATGGGACGGTGGCCGTGGCGACAGACGCCGGCCTGCGCTTCTACAGCAGCGCTGCCCGGTCCTGGCTGCGTGGCCCCGCCAACCTGCTCCCACACGGCGGCCGACTCTACACGCCCGGTGGCAGCCACCTCGTACTGGTGGACGACGCGCAGCCCGAGGGTCGCCTGACCATCGCGCCGATCCCCGGGGTGCGCCTGCCGGAGAGTTGTTCGACGGACCCCGTGACCGTGCAGGGCGAGTCGTTCGCGGTGCGCGCGGTGGCCGTAGACGAGGCGTCTGGCCGCGTCGCGTGGCTGACCCCGGATGGGGCCGTGCTGGAGTGGACGCCCGGGCAGACCCCGCGCGAGATCCTCGCGCCCGCCGGCGACGCGCCAGCCATGGCCGATCTCCGGCGGGTCTACGTCCGTCAGACTGGCGCAGGCGGCACGATCCTCGCAACCACCGACCGGCCTGACCGCCCGCTCTGGCGGTACGACCTCGCCGCCCGCCGCTGGACGCCAATCCAGCCGCGGTTCCCCGGACCAGTCTCGCAGATCGTGGATCTGAACGTGGAACGGGCCGGCGACACCGAGACCGTCCTGGCGCAGACGGACGGCGGCAACGCCTTCGTGGGCACGCTTGGCCCGGCCGACCCGGCGGTGACGCTGACGCCGGTCTTCACGCCGAGCACGGCCGGCAGCGCCACGCTCGGCGCGCCGGCCTCGTCGATCCTCGACGTGCAGGACTGGGGCGGCGGCCGCTGGACGTTCCTGCTGCCGGACCGCATCCGCACCTACGATCCCGGCCGTCGCACCTGGACCGGCGAGGCTGCGCTGCCGAGCGCCGACCCGTCCGCACAGCTTGGATTGGCGCTTGGCCGGGCCGTCGTGACCGCCGAGAACGGACGGGCCTGGCTGGTCGGCACGGGGCTGGGCGAGACGCCGCCGGGCTTCGCGCGGGCCGAGCTGCGGCCCGGCGAGCAGGCCGGCATCGACGGCAACGGGACCGTCTGGCGGCTGCTCCCGAGCGGCGAGGTGACCCGTTGCGACCTGTCCAACGGCCAGTTCGCCTGCCGGACGGCGACGCCTGCACCAGCCACGCTCGACCCGGCCGCCGTGCTCCAGGCGTTCGAGGTGCGCCCCGAGCTGTTCGCGATCGTCGGGGCGGACGGTGTGCGCGGCTACGACCCGCGCACCGGGCAGTGGGCCGACCTGCCGCCGGCCGTTGCGGCGCTGCCGGGGCCGTTGACGGCCTACCGCCAGGGAGCGCGCCTGCTGCTCCTGGGCGGCGAGTCGCTGGCCGTCCTGACCGACGAGGGCGCGCGTGGCCTGCAGGCTGACACCCTGAGCGGCGTTCGCGAGCTGGTGCTGGACGACCTTGGGCAGGCCTGGGTACGCCTGGACGACGGCTGGCAGAGCTGGAACGGCCAGGGCTTCACGCCGACGCAGTCCACGCCCGCCCTTCCCCCCGCTGGCGCGGCGTCCGGCGGCCTGCCGGATCGCTGGCCGACCCTCCAGAGCAGCGTGGCCGCCACGCCGGGCGGCGTGCTGGCGCTCGATCCGGTCACCCGGCTGGAGGTTGACCAGGGAGGCGCGCTGCTGGCCGTCCGCCCGACGACTCGCACCCGGCTGGCGGATCGCGGCGCGCTCCAGGTCGATCCGGCCCCGCCGCTCAACGTGCGCTGGCTGCAGTGGGATCGGCAGACCGCCAGCTTCGTGCTGGCCGGCCCGAACGGTCCGGTCTCCCTGTCTCGATCCGACCTGATGATCGGGGACCGGCTGCTGTGGGAGGTCGCCGACGCCTTCCTGGCCGAGCGCGCCGACCTGATCCACGTCGCCAACGCGCGCGGCGTCCTGACCTATCGCCGCGCCGACCTCCTGCTGACCGACCAGAACACGGTCTTTCAACCGCTGGCGCTGGCGGGACCAATCGTCGGCGCGCATGGCCGCTTCACCACGCCGGCCGGCGAGATCCCCCTCAGCGGGGGGCGGCCCGGGCCGCTCCAGGCTGGCGCCGGCGCGCTGGTACAGCAGATCGGGGACGTGACGCTGCGTGAGGAGCCGAGCCGGGGAGTGGCCGCGACACTCGCCCTCGGCGGGAGCGCCGTCGACGCCCTTGCCGAGCGAGGCTTCCTCTGGGACGCCGACCGGCGCGGCCTCGCCTTCGAGGACGGCCGGCTGCTGCTCCAGAGCGCCGCCGGGGTCCACCCCGTCGATGCGCTGGCTGGCTTCGACGGCGGGCCGAACGGGCTGGGGACGGGCGCCGGGCGCCTCCGCTCCGAAGGGACCAGCGGAGCCTTGCTCGACGGCGGCGCGGCCGGCCTCTGGCGTCGCGCGGATGCTGCCGCCCGCCAGTGGCAGCCCCTGCCGGCCGATCCAGCCCTCAACCGCCCGCTGCTGGACGACGCTGTCTGGTCGTGGCGGCTCGCGGACGGCCAGATCGGGGTGGCCCTGCGCGGCGACGCCCAGGCATTCGCGGCGGCATTCGGGCCGGACGGCTTCGGGTTCACCTCGGACCGCCTGCTGACCGGCAGCGCCCATGCTGGCCGCCTCCACCTGATGACGGTCGGTCTGTTCGAGATCGCGGACACAGCGGACGCCCTCAAGGGGCTGGCCGGCCGCCGCCTCGCGCCCAGCCCGGCCGACACCCTGGAAGACGTGCGCTTCGCGGACGGCTCGACGGGCCTGTTCCGGCGAGCCGGCGGGGCTGTCGGGCGTCTCGACGACGCGACCGGCCAGTTTCAGGCGGTCAGCGGGTCGGCCGATCCGTACGCGACCCTGCCGCTGGTGGCCGCCGACCGCCTGCGCCTGACCCGCACCGGTGGGCAGACCGGGAAGGAGCTACGGCTCGATCTGGCGGGCGGCGGCTCGGCCTGGGCGGCGTTCAGCTTCGTGCAGAGCGGCAGCGCGTTCCGCTTCCCGTTCGACGTGGTGACCAGCGTCGCGACGGTCGGCAACGACCTGTACGTCGGGACCGCGGCCGGCCTGGCCGTCTCGGCGGGCGGCTCCGGCCTGGCCGATGTGCAGGGCCTCTACGCGCTGAGCGACCCGTCCGCGCCGGGGCTGGCCGCTGTCACCCGCGTCGGCCAGCCGCTCGGCGATCCGTCTCGGCTGATGGCCCGGTCCGCTGCTGCCTGCATCGAGCGGAGCGGCGGCTCGGGGGCAGCGTTTGCGCCCTGCCGCGACCCGGCCCTGCTGGACGAGCGATTGCGGGTGCAGAACGCCTTCTGGCAATGGTCTCAGGACGGCGGCGGCGAGGTTCGAGGCTGGTACCGCGACCTGACGGGTCGGCCCGCCAGCCCGCTGGCCTTCGCGAACGGCCGGCTGCCGCACGACGCCCTTGCCGACGCCGCCATCTGCGACGGGAAGGTCTTCACGCTCTGGCAGTCCGGCTGGCTGACCGGACACGCCGGCAGCAACCTGAGCCTGTCTCCGCCGGTCGGCAGCACGCCCCCGGGAGAGCAGACGCCCCGCCGGCTGGTGTGCCTGGCTCAGCCGATCCCGGCGTCTGCACCGGGTACGGCAGTCATCGCGCCGGGACTCTACGGCGTGACGGACGACGGCCGCTGGCTGATCTGGTCGCAGGCCGGCTGGAGCATCCTCGCCGATGCGACCGTGCAGCAGCGGCTGGAGGAGCGGCGCGCCCGCCCGCCGATCTTCGAGCGGCAGCGGCTACGGCTCCTGCCGATTCAGGACGGCGTCGGCCCGATCTTCGAGCAGCAAGCGCTCGACGGTCACTGGCAGCCGATCTCCTGGTCGGCCAGCCCCAGCGGCGACCGTCGCCTCGCCATCGACCGCTGGTCAGCCGTGCTCCAGCGCGGCAACGATCTCTGGGCCGCCACTGAAGCCGGGCTGGTGCGGCTCGGGCGGGAAGCGAGCGGGCGCGCGCTTCTCGATCCGGATACGCTGGCGCTCATCCGCGAGCCGCGCGACGGTGACCGGCCCTGCACCGTCACCGACCTGGAGGCCACGCCAGACGGCCTGATCCGCGCCCGCTGCGGTGACAGCAGCACGCTGGTTTTCTCTACCGCGCCGGGCGCGGCGTTCGACGGACAGCGGGATTCGGGGCTGTTCTCCCTGCTCCCGGGGTTGCCCGCCGCCGATCCGTTTGCCGAGCGGACCCTGATCGCACCGGAGGCGGCCGGCCGCTGGCGGTGGCAACTGACCGGCCGACGGGACGGCCAGCCAGGCACACTGACGGCCCGCTGGCTCAGCCGCGACGCGCCCGGCGACCAGGGCGAAGACCTCCAGATCGTCGGCGGGCGGTTCACCTTCGACCGGCTGTCCTCGGTGGCATTGGCGCGAGCGGGGACCGTCGAGGTCGGGACCGATGCCGGCTGGATTCAAGCACCACGCAGCCGCTACCACGCGCTCGATCTGCGGCGGCCAGACGTCGGCAACCTCGATCCGACCGCCTTTGACGCCGTCAGCACGACCCGCGTCGAGCAGCGGACGGCGCTCTGCCTCCGCGCGACGGTCGGCGGCTACCTGCGCCTCTTCGACGACGGCTCGCGCGACAACCCGCAGGCGTGTCCGCAGCACCTCGCCGACGACGACCTCTGGCGCTACGAGCGTGACCTGACCCAGCCGGGGCTGCTGCCGATCCGTGCACGGGGAGGCGGCGCGACACGCCAGTTGCGCACCGGGCGCTTCACCGACGATCTGGTGCTCGGCCTGCCGGTCACGAGCCTCGTGGAGGGCCGTCCGGGCTACCTGCTGCCAACCCAGGCCGGCGTGCTGCGGCTGGACGAGCGGCTGACGCGGACGAGCATCGTCGGGGAGGGGTTCAGCGGACTGGCGGCCAGCGTTGCCGGTGCGGGTGGTGTCCCGGCCACGCTGGCAATGCTCGATCCTACCACCCCTGCCTACGTCGGCGACGACGGCCTCTACCGGTTGGAGCAGCCGGGCGCGTCCCGCGAGCCGCTGCCGCTGGCCGTGCCGCGGGGCGCGCGGTTGCTGGCCGTTGAGGACGGGCCATTCGAGTTCGTGCGCATCCGCTGGACTCCCGATGGCCCCCCCCGCCCTGGCATCAGCCTGATCTCACGGGACGCGCCGGGGACGGGGGTTGTCGGGCGGACGCCGCTCGACGTGGCGGACTACCGTCCGTTCACCGAGCGGCGGGCAGCGCTCGGGAACGCCTCGCCGTGGCTCTGGGTCGAGGTACGCCCGAACATGCTGCTGCTGACGCGCCAGGACACCGGGGCCAGTCAGACCGTGGGGCTGCCGCCGGGTTGGACGGCCCTGGAGTCAGTCGCCGTCGGCGGTCCGGGACGGCATCGCCTGCTGCTCATCGGCACGACGGATGTGCTGGAGGTCAACCTGGATCGGCTGGTCGAGGAGCTCTACGCCGGGCCGTAGGGATCGTGGATCGTGGGAATTATGTGAAAACATGCAAGCTTCAGTTGTCATCCTGAGCGCAGCGAAGGACCTCACCCGCTGACGCGAACGTTGACGGTCAGCGGGTGACGCGAATGTTGACGGTGTGGGAGGGGCGCACGATGACGGTCATCCGCTGACGCGAGCGTTGACGGTCAGCGGGTGAGGTCCTTCGCTGCGCTCAGGATGACATGGGAACTTGCGGCAATATCGGCCTACTGCTTGCCGCGGTTGTAGACGATGAACCCTCGGATCACGTCCAGGTAGTCGTCGTGCTCGTCGGCGGCGACGGAGTGCGAGCTGTTCTCGAAGATCCGCAGGTCGGCGTGGGGGATCAGCCGTGCGATCTCCTCGGACAGCTCGGGCGGGCAGATCCAGTCGTGCCGGCCGCCGATGACCAGCGTCGGCGCGGTGATCTGGTGAAGCTCGCCGGAGATGTCGTAGGTTCGCAGGAAGCCGCCGAAGCCCTCGTTGATGGCGTCGATGGAGCGGATGCCGCGCTGACGGCCCTCGGCCGCCTTCGCCGGATCGTGCTTCAGGGAGTAGAGCGGACCCATGACGGCGTAGTACTCCTGGAGCTGCTCCTCGCTCTCGAAGGCGCCGGCCCAGAGGATGTCGCCCATGCGCTTCTGCTCCTCACTGCCACGCTCGTTCAGGATCGCCTTCGCCTTGTCCAGGAAGCGGTGGCTGGGCGACGTGACCACCGCGATCAGGTGGGAGACGCTGTCCGGGTAGCGAGCGGCGTAGGTCAGGGCCACCATGCCGCCGTAGGACACGCCGATGACGACGACCTTCTCCAGCCCGAGATACTGGCGGAGCGCTTCGAGGTCGTCCACGTTGTTGTCGAGGGTGTAGGTCTCCTTCGGGCCGCGCGCCGAGCGCCCCTGCCCGCGGTGATCGACGTAGATCAACTGCATCTTCTCGGCGAGTGGGGAGTAGGCTGGCTTGAAGCCGGAGTGATCGCCGCCGGGGCCGCCGTGGAGCAGGAAGGCGACGGGCTTCTCGCGCATCCTGGGGCCGTCCGGCACCAGGGCCGCGCCCTCGACGTCAAAGAAGATCTCGGTCCCGCGAAGCTTCGCGCGCATCATGCACCCCTGAGGCCGGGCGTGTTCCGGCGGTTACGGGCGATGAAAGCCCACGGAGCGGGTCGGCGTCAACGCATGGACGTGGGTCGCGGGGCGCGCGGCGCGGGGCGCGCGGCGCGTGGCGCGGGGCGCATGGACGTGGGGCGCGTGGCGCGTGGCGCGTGGCGCGTGGCGCGTGGCGCGTGGCGCGTGGCGCGTGGCGCGGGAGTGTACCGGCTGACGCGCGCCGCTCTGATGCAGTAAAAACGCAACCCCCCATGTCGTCCTGAGCGCAGCGAAGGACCTCACCCGCAGTCGTTCAGGTTTCGTGTCAGCGGGAGAGGTTCTCCACCGTCCTAAAGGTGGAGCCACGGCGACCGTGCTCCCTGACCGTCGATGTTCGCGTCAGCGGGTGAGGTCCTTCGCTGCGCTCAGGATGACAACGAGTGTTGCACGGTTGCTACAAGGAGGCGGCGCGAGGGTACGCTCCCACGATCCACGCCCTCAGGGTGCCGGCAGGATCTCCTGCTTGCAGTTGTTGATGTAGTCGCCGTCGAGCTGGATGCGGTACGTGAACCGGACGTACTGCGTGTGATCCAGGTTCCAGCCGTAGATCTGCGCCACGATGCCCTCGGTCTGCCGGCCGCCCGTGGCCGGATCGACCTCCTGATTCCAGCACTCGACGGGATACCCTCGGAACATCGCCTTGTAGGCCTCGCCCCAGTGCGCGAACGAGAACGTCTGGCCCTCGAAATCGCGCTGGATGTAGCACATCAGCCAGGAGTCGCTCATCGGCTTGCCGACGGCGATCAGCTCTGGGGGCGGGCCGGGGATGGTGGTGCTGGGCGGGCCGCACTCGCCGGGCGTGAACGGGAAGGCCGGGCCATCGGGGAGGGGCGTGGCGCTGGCGACCTGGGGCGTAGACGGCCCAGGCGCCCCCAGGATCGCGACAAGGATCAGCAGGCTGGCGAGCAGCGGGCGCAGCCGCCGGGCTGTGAGAGGTGACATCGACAACGGATCGTCCTGGAGCGGGGGTACCGTCACGGTTGCTCGGCGAGCAGACTGCCCAATCGTGACGCTTCTGTCTTCTCTTCTCTAACGGATGGCGTGGTGTGGCGTTGCAGGCTGGCGGGCGTGCGCCTCGCCCGGAACCGTCCAAACCGGGCGGGGGACACGCTCCTGTGCCACCTGATGTGCCCGGCGTCCCGGCCGCTCGCGGCGTCGAGTCCGCGCGGGCCGGCCTCATGGGGTGATCCGGGCATTCCGTACCGGTTCAGGCGGTGCCGCGTGGCGCGAGCCTGACCGGGAGTACCTCGGTTGTCGCGCCGTTGGGGCCGCCGTCGATCAGGTCGAGCACCCGCCGTCCGGCCTGCCGGCCGAGCTCTCGAAGGGGGATCTGGACCGTGGTCAGCGGCGGGACCATCTCCTGCGCCAGCGGGATGTCGTCGAAGCCGATGACGGCAAGGTCGTCTGGGATGCGGCGTCCGCGCGCCCGCGCCACCTCCACCAGCCGGAAGGCGAGGCTGTCGCTGGCCGCGAAGATGGCCGTCGGTGGGTCTGGCAGCGCCAGCAGGGTGTCAAGGGCCGCGTCCACCGCGAACGGCGCCCAGGAGCCGCAGACCACCAGCTCCTCGTCGGGGGGCAGGTCGGCGGCGGCGAGGGCGCGCCGGTAGCCGGCTTCGCGAGCCTGGGCGCTGGCGTAGCGCCGGTCGCCGGCGATATGGGCGATGCGCCGGTGGCCCCGCTCAGCAAGGTAGGCGACGGCGTCGAAGGCGCCGGCCTCGTCGTTCACCACCACCGAGCTGAAGCCGTTGCGCGGATCGGCTGGCCGCTCGATGCAGACGCACGGCATGCCCGTCGCCGCGATCATCTCCAGCAGCGCGACGGTCGCCGGGGAGTCCTCGACCAGCCGCACGACCAGTCCGTCAAGCCGTCCGCTCCGCAGCAGCCGCTGCAAGGGCGCGGCGTCCTCGCCCACCTGGATCGGCGAGATCAGCAGATGATAGTCCCGCTGGCTCAGCTCGGCGGTGAGGCCGGTCAGGATGGCCGCGCTGTACGGCGAGACGAAGACGTCCAGCGGCGCGTAGTCACTGTCGACAAACCCGATGGTCTGGGTGCGCTGGACGCGAAGCCCGCGCGCCAGCACGTTCGGCTGGTAGCCCAGCTCCTGAATCGCCCGGAGGACGCGCTCGCGCGTGTCGGGGGCGGTGGTGCGCGGGCCGCCGTTGATCACGTAGGAGACGACGGCCGGCGAGACGCCGGCATGCCGGGCCACGTCGCGGTGGGTGGTCCGGCGCGCGCGTCCGGCCGCCGTCTCCAGGTTGTTCGCCTCTGAACCGCCGTCGGTCACGGCTTGCCTGCTCCTTCGGTGTCGAGAGTGTCGCCCACGCTCGCGGCAGTATCGCCCGTCCGCGGGGCGCTCGCGTTGTGCCTGCACGCCTCGCCAGCCTGGCGAATGGCCAGTTCTGACGCCCGCCAGCATGACGGGTTGTCGGCAACAGTGTAGTCGCGCGACGTTGACACCAAAGGCTACAGACGCTTTAATCGGGGTGTCAAACCGATTTGATACGCGGCTGCCGTCGTCAGACCCTGGCGGGCCGCGTCGGTTGGCACGCGGGCGTGTCCGACCATCTCCCCGCCATCACACGAAGAAGTGGGCCATGAGCATCACCGACATTGCAGGCAGCGATGCCCCGCGCTCCCTTTCCCGCGACCGACCGACCCTGCTGACGCGTCTCAACAAGGCGCTCCCGTTCGAGATCCTGTGCATCCTGCCGGCGCTCATCGCCACGCTGCTGGTGATCGTGGTGCCGCTGCTGTACTCGCTCGGGATCAGCTTCTACCGCTACATCCTGACGGACCCGGCCAACATCCGGTTCATCGGGTTTGCCAACTACGTGCAGGCGTTCGGGGATTCGTCGTTCGTGAGCGCGCTGCGGACCACGGCGGTGTTTACCATCGGGACGGTGGCCGCGCAGTTCGTGCTGGGGATGGTGTTCGCGCTGGTCGTGCACAACCTGTCGTTCGGGCAGGGGCTGGTGCGGACAGCGATGCTGGTGCCGATCTTCATGACGCCGGCGGTGGCCGCCTTCATGTGGCGGTTCATGCTGCACCCGGACCTGGGGATCGTCAACTACTTCGTCTCGATGGTCGGCCTCGGCAAGCCGGTCTGGCTGGGCAATCCGAGCCTGGCGCTGTTCGCGGTGATGGCGGTGGACATCTGGCGAAACACGCCGTTCATGTTCCTGATCTTCCTGGCCGGCATGCAGTCCCTGCCGTCCGAGCTGTACGAGGCCGCCGCCGTGGACGGCGCGTCACCGGCGCAGCGCTTCTTGCGGATCACCCTGCCGTTGCTCACGCCGCTGATCATGGTGGCGCTGATCATTCGCGGCATGGACGCCGTCCGTGAGTTCGACATCCTGTTCATCATGACGGGCGGCGGCCCTGGCAACGCCACGGAGACCATCGCGCTGGCAACCCACCGCTACAGCTTCCGGGTCTACAACATGGGGCTCGGGTCGGCGGTGTCCTACATCATCTTCGTGGTGGTGTTCGTGGCCAGCATCTTCTTCGTGCGCCGCATGCAGCGCTCGCAGGCCGACTAGCCGGTTTCGGAGGAGAAGGCGCATGGCAACTGTCGATATCGCTGCGCTGCCCCGTCCCGCCACGAACCGCCGGCTGGGCCGGCGGGTCTGGCAGACCGTGGCGGTGGCGTTCATGCTGTTCTGGGCGCTCGGCCCGATCGCCTGGATGTTCCTGACGAGCATCAAGCCGGAGAACATCGTGGCGTCGATGCCGCCGGTCTGGGTGTTCCCGCCGACGTTCCAGCACTACATCGCGCTGTTCGGGTCGGCGGACTTCCAGCGGTACTTGATGAACACGCTGATCGTGGCGACGGTCACGAGCCTGATGGCCACGGTCTTCGGGTTCCTCTCGGCGTACTCGTTCACGCGGTTCAAGTACCGAGGCTCGCTGTTCCTGCCGCTGTTCTATCTGGTGGTTCGGATGGTCCCGCGGATCAGCCTGGTGCTGCCGTTCTACGTGATCCTGACCCAGATCCAAATGCTCAACACCAAGACGGCGCTGATCCTGTCGTACACGACGTTCGCGCTGCCGTTCGGGATCTGGATGATGATCGGGTTCCTCAAGGAGCTGCCGATTGACCTGGAGGAAGCGGCGGCAGTTGACGGCTGCAACCGCTGGCAGATCCTGACCAAGGTGGTGATCCCGCTCTCGGCCCCGGGCATCGCCACGACGGCGATCTTCGCCTTCCTGCTGGGCTGGAACGAGTTCCTGTTCTCGCTGATCCTGGCTGGCCCGGAGAGCAGGACGCTGCCGGTGATGGTGGCCGGCTTCGAGACGGACCGTGGCATCCGGTGGGGTGAGCTGAGCTCGGCGGCGATGTCGATCATGCTGCCGGTGGTGCTGGTCGCGCTGTTCTTGCAGCGGCACATCGTGAAGGGGCTGACGATGGGGGCGGTGAAGGGGTAGCGCGCCCGTCGCCCCAACCACGCACCCCTCACCCCCAGCCCCTCTCCCTCAAGGGGCGAGGGGGAGGAGCGAGGGGAGCAGCTATCCATGTCCAGATCGCTATGTGATTCCAGGGAGGTACCGGTATGACTGCGCTCTCTCGGCGCATTTCTGGCCCGATTGACGTCGGCTCCAGCCCGAAGGCTGTCCTGCACACGCTGCCCGGCAACGCCGTGACGTTCACAGGCGGCATCTGGGCGAAGCGGCAGGAGGCGAACCGGCGGTCGGCACTGCCGCACGGCTTCCGCAAGCTCGAAGAGGCCGGGAACTTCGAGAACCTGCGCCTCGCCGCGAAGGACGCCAGCAGCGGCTACCGTGGTCCGGTCTTCATGGATTCGGACGTCTACAAGTGGATCGAGGCGGCCTCGTTCGAGCTGTCCCGCGAGCCGAGCGCGGAGATCGCCGCGCTGATCGATCGGGCCATCGACATCATCGAGCCGGCCCAGAAGGCGGACGGCTACCTGAACTCGTTTTACACGGTGGCCGAGCCGGGCAAGCGGTGGATCGACTTCGGGCACGGCCACGAGCTCTACTGTGCCGGGCACCTGTTCCAGGCGGCGGTGGCGCACCACCGGGCGACGGGCAGCGACCGGCTGCTCAACGTGGCGCGGCGCTTCGCGGACCACATCGACGCGACCTTCGGCCCCGGCAAGCGCGTGGCGACGCCCGGCCATCCGGAGATCGAGACGGCGCTGGTGGAGCTGTACCGTGAGACCGGCGAGCGGCGGTATCTCGCGCTGGCCGGGTTCTTGCTGGATCAGCGCGGCTACAGGTGGCTCGGCCCGAGCTTCCGCTTCAACAGCCACGCCTACTACCAGGATCGCGTGCCCGTGCGCGAGGCGTCCGAGGTCGAGGGGCACGCGGTGCGGGCGCTCTACCTGACGGCTGGCGTGGCCGACGTCTACCTGGAGACCGGCGAGCAGGCGCTGTTCGACGCGCTGGAGCGCCAGTTCACGGACATGGTGACCCGCAAGCTGTACCTGACGGGCGGCGTCGGGGCGCGGCACCATGCGGAGTCGTTCGGGAAGCCGTACGAGCTGCCGAACGATCTGGCCTACTGCGAGACCTGCGCGGCTATCGCCAGCATCCAGTGGTGCTGGCGGATGCTGCTGATCACCGGTGAGGGCCGCTTCGCCGATCTGGCCGAGCGGACGATCTACAACGCGGTCCTCTCGGGGGTCTCGCTGGACGGCTCGCTCTACTTCTACGTCAACCCGCTGGCGGACAACGGCGAGGAGGAGCACATCCACCGGGGCGGCCCGAGCCGCAAGCCGTGGCATCAGGTAGCCTGCTGCCCGCCGAACGTCATGCGGCTGTTTGCCTCGCTCGGGCACTACCTGGCGACACGGGACGGCAGCGGTCTGCAGATTCACCAGTACGGCCAGACGGAGATCGCGGGCGACCTGGCGGATGGCGGCACGGCGGCCTTGCGGATGGAGACCAACTATCCGTGGGATGGCACGGTCCGGCTGTCGGTGACGGCGGCCACGGGCAGCACCTGGACGCTGAGCCTGCGGATTCCGTCGTGGGCGGCGGGCGCGACGGCCATGGTGAACGGGCAGTCCGTCAGCGTGACGCCCGACGCGAAGGGGTACGCGCGCATCGAGCGGGCCTGGGCGGCTGGCGACGTGGTGGAGCTGTCGCTGCCGATGTCGCCGCGTCTGGTGGAGGCGCACCCGTGGGTCGAGGCGACGCGCGGCTGCGCGGCCGTCGAGCGTGGGCCGCTGGTCTACTGCGTGGAGCAGTGCGACCAGTCCGCCCCGATCTACGATCTCCAGATCGACACAGCAGCCCCCCTGGAGGCAGTCTGGCAGGCGGACCTGCTGGAGGGCGTCCAGGTGGTGAACGGCTCGGGGTACGTCATCGACCGCTCGGCCTGGGAGGGCCTGCTGTACCGGCCGCTCCAGCAGGACGGCGCGGCGGCCCGCACGCCGGTCTCGCTGACGATGATCCCACACTACGCCTGGGCGAATCGTGGGGTCAACGCGATGAAGGTCTGGCTGCCGCGCGCCTGAGCCGCGGCCCGGGGTGCGGACCGAGGCATCGGTCCGCGCCCGACCTTCGTGCGATTGCCGGTAGACGCCGTTGCTGCTGTCCACCACCTGCACCGTGCCGTCGATCATCGCCGACCTCGGACTCTGGCCCGGCGTCGGCGCCTACACCGACACGACCCAGCCAGAACCCGTGGAGGATGTGCGGGGCTACGTCCAAACCCTCCACAAGCTGACGCTCGGCGGTGGATGGCCGAATCGGCGCTATGCCTTCGAGCGCTGGGTCTTTGGAACGGTCTGGCTGGCATCGCGAGGCGTGCTTTCCGACGTGAGGATCGTGCGACGCGGTGGTGCTCGGGACTGGGATGTCAGGGTGACCCTCCAGTCTTGGAGCTATCACACTGCCGGTGTGCCCCTGGACCGTGTTGCCCGGGGCGGCGCCAGGGCGATTGCATGTTCATTGGTGTACCCGAAGCATCATGGAACGGGCGGTCGGGGACTGAAGTCCCCGCCTACAGTCACGCCGTCGCTGCGCGACGGCCGTCGGGAACGGCCAGGGACTGGTGAGACTACAGCGTCGCGCAGCGACTGCAGGAGTGTAGGCGGGGGTTTCAACCCCCGACGAGGCGGCACGACGACATCAACATGCAATCCCCCTGGGGAGGGCGCCGACCTTCTGGCGCAGATCGGCCGCGCGCTCTATCCTCGGATGCGGCCGTCCATCGGCCTGATCTACGGCGTGGGCGATGATGACATCGACATGCCACCCCCGGTCCTGCGCCGGGAACTGCTCGTCGGGTGGCGGACCTGGTTCGGGCCGGAGTACGTTGAGAAATACGGGCGCGATCTGCTGCTGGGGCTGCCTGACCGGGCCGAGCCACTGGACCTGGTGACCGGGAAGCGCGGGGTCTACGCTGGCGTCGGTGCGTACCTGACGGAGCACGATATCCGTCCGGCCTGGCCCCGGCTGCCCCGGCCGAAGTCCGGTGCCACGCCGCGCCGTGGGTGGGCGGCGCAACCGGTGTCGGACAGCTCCGGCCCGCCAGCCCGGTCTCAGCGGTAGACCCCGTTGTGGCCGAGGCTGAACCGGCCCGGCTGGGGGAAGTAGGTCAGGCCGTGTGGGGCGGCTCCGGTCCGTAGCTGGTGGAGCACCGCCCCGGTGTTGCTGTCCACGACCTGGACGGTGCCGTGGTTCCGCGACGAGATCCAGATCTGCTGGCCGTCCGGGGAGACCTGGACCATGTCCGGGCTGCCGCCGATCCTCCAGGTGCGGGCGATCCCGAACGCCGCCATGTCGATCACCGCGAGCGTGCCAGCGTGGTGTATATGGGCACCGCATCACCCAATCGGGCTGACTCTCATCGTAGCGCCGTCTCAGCGCGCTCTAGGCACCCGTTCTGACAAGTGTCAGTTCCCGGTGTCGTCGCGTTCGGGAATTGAGTGTCAGATGCTGGAGATGCAGCATGTCTCCGCGCTACGGTGTGTTACGCCGTCGTTGCCAGCGTGGCTTGATTGCCCTGGTGATGCTTACGATGCTGACACCCCAGGCACCGGCCTGGGCAGCGGCGCCCCCCTCGACCGCCGCGGTCACCCCTACGGCCACGCCACGACAGACGAATACCCCGTCCCCGTCGACGCCGCCGCGCTCAGGAACCGTGTCGACGACGGCGGCCGGCTTCCGTCTCGGGCCAGCCGATCCGCGTCCACCCGTCGGCACACCAGAACCGATCAAGCCGTTTGCGATGCCGACGGCGGCGCCACAGTCCGGTGCTTCACCGGAGCCCGCCGCGACGCCCGCGCCACTACCAGCTCTGCCGCCAACCAGGGGAGTCACCGGCGCGCGCGAACTGCCGGTTCGGCCACGGGCGGCCACGCCAGCTGAGGGTGAACGGAGCAACAGCGGCTCGCCGGCCTACAACGTGGCGACGCGTGGCGGCGTCGCGGTCGACTTCTTCGAACCAGGCCGCGCTACGGCGACCGTCAACATTCAGAAGCCGCGCCAGGGGGTCGCCCTCGAATTTGAGCTGCCACCGCCCACTGACATCCGAACGGCCAAGCGTGCCACGGTGGTGGCGCGCGCAGGTGACCTGACTGCCCGCTGGACAAGCTACAGCGACCGACTCAAGGAAGACCTGGTCGTCGCGAAGCGCCCCGCCGCCGACCGGATCGTACTTGGGATGACTCGGCGCGGTCTCGACCTGGCTCCGGACAATAGGGGCGGCTTCGTCGGCCATGACAGTCGCGGCCGGCCGCAACTTGCCATCGAGGCCCCAACCGTCGTCGACACGAACGGGCGGCAGGGCAAGGTCGCGCTGACCGTGACCGCGGACTCGGCAACGCTTCAGCTCGATCCGAACTTTCTGGCCTCGGCCACCTACCCGATCGTCGTCGATCTCACCATCCTCTACCTTGAGGAGAGCGCAAGCCTCTCGTCAGGCGGCTATGCCGGGCTGGTGCTTGCCGATGCACCGATGGCGTACTTTCGCCTGAACGAATTGGCGGGTGCGCCCGGTGTTCCGGTCACCGTCCTGGACTCGATCGGCACCTACACGGGGAGGACCGTCAACGACGTCACATCGGGTCAACCGGGCGGCCTCGCGGCCGGCGGCGACAGCGATCCGGCAATGCGATTTGAGGGTACGAATCGTGGGCATATTGTGCTCTCGCCCGGGTTCGCGGACTTCAGCGGCGGCGCGGCGCTGGAAGCCTGGGTCTATCCGACGGCAGATACCGAGTGGTACCGCATCCTCAGCCTCGGAAACCTGAGCTTCTGGACCGGTGCCACCGACACCATCTCCATCGGACGGTATAGCCGGGGCGGCCCCAACGAGATCTTCTTCTCCACGCCGACCGGCAGTGTCACGGTCCCGGGAGGCCTTCCGCTCAACACCTGGGTCCACATCGTCGGGAGCCACGACGACACCGGTGCGGTGAAGCTGTACATCAACGGGCGCCTGGTCGCCAGCAGCACGGCGACGGGGCCAATTCCGGGCCCGGTGACGCGAAGCACCAACTACATCGGCAAGAGCGCCCAGGCCTCGTGGGACGGTCCGTTCGTCGGCACAATCGATGAGGTCGCCATCTACGGGCACGGGCTGACGGCCGCGCAGGTGCAGGCCCATTACCTGGCCGGCCGACCGGAAGCGCCGCCAGCGGTCAGCGAGTACGCAAACGCCGTGCTCGCCGACGCACCGACTGCCTACTGGCGCATGGACGACGCAACGGTGCCCGTCGCGCGTGACGCTACGCTGGCTCACGACGCGATGTATATCGGGCCAGTCGGCGTCGGCCAGAACGGTGCGCTTGTCGGTGGTGACGGCGCCGCCATTGGGCTTGGCCAGCCGGGAGCCTACGTCGATCTCCCGTCGGACCAGACCAGTTTCAGCAACGGTTTGACCCTCGAAGCCTGGATCATGCCGACCGAGGTCCGCGCATGGACACGGATGTTCATGTTGAACAACAACACCAACGGCAACGGCAACCAGCCAATCGGATTCCTCCGGAATGGCGGCACCAATAACCTGGTCTTCGCCATCCCGAGTGCCGGCCTGACCGCACCCGGAGTGCTGACCCTCAATACCTGGCGGCACGTGGTCGGAACGGTGACCGGCGGCGGCTGGGCGACGCTCTACGTGGATGGGCAGAAGGTGACGGAGGGCCAGGCCCAACCGATCCCGACGACGGTGCGCGGTCTCGGGTACATCGGCAAGAGCGAGTGGAATCAAGACCCACTGTTCGCCGGCGGCATCGACGAGGTCGCCCTCTACAACCACGCGCTGCTGCCCGATCGCGTCGCCATGCACTACGCCGTTGGGCGGGGCGCACCGCAGCCACCAGCGATCAGCGTGGAGGCTGGTGAGAACCCGATCACGATCTCATGGACCCCGCGTGACGGCGTCGTCAAGTACGACCTCTGGTACCAGGTTGACCAGCTCCCGGCCGCCCACCTTGCCGAGGTCGATGGTACCACGACGAGCCTCGGCCTCCACGTCAGCAACGATGCGGAGTACCGGTTCGGGGTTCAGGCCACCAACGCCCTCGGCGTGGGTCCGATCAACTGGTCCCCCACCATTCACACGGTGTTCGCAGGTGACGAGAGCGAGGATGATGACATCTTCGATCCGGCCGCCGAACCACCGTGCATCCCGGTCGGGTATCCCGATCCGTACAACTTCATCCAGCGGCTGCTGCTCAGCCGCCTCGTCTGCGGGGCCACGCAGGAAGTTGGCACCTGGCGTCAGGCCTCGCCACTGACCGATCTGATGTGCCCGAGCCTTGGCGCGATTGTGCCGAGACCTGGGGCGGCCATCCTCTCAGTCAACGACCCCGTCTGCCAGTCGCTGACAGGTACCGCCACTGCGAGCGTCGGCCAGCAGCCCAATGAAGGCCCGCTAGAGCGCATCCAGCGAGCCGTGAATGAGATGTATAGCAACGCGGCGGCCTGGGGTATATCGGCGTCAGCGCTTGAAGGGATGGACAAGATCCTCAAGAAGGCCCACGATTTGGTCAAGGGAGGATGGTACCACGGCCTCAACGGCTACGAGAGTCAGAGCATCCGCGCGGTGGTCTATGCTCAGAGCGGCAACCTGATCGACGTCGAGGCTAAGGCCGCGAATTGGCCAGGCTTGCCGGCGACAAGAGCGCCCGACCTTGTGGTGCGGATGTTCGAGCGCCTGAGTGGTGGTGGCACCGTGACGAGGAACGTCTTCGTCGAGGTGAAGCATTGGATGCAGAGCACGCTGGTCGATGACACCAAGCGCGAACGCTTACAGGGCCAGCTCCTCGCATATCTGCGAGATCCGAATCATCGGGTGGTCCTTGAGTTTGTCCAGACGAAGAATGACCCGATCACAAAGTCACCGAGCCAACTCGCCCAAGATCTTCGGCTTGCGGGTGCTGGCGTGGATCTCACCCGGGTCGAGATTCGCATTCTGCAGCAGGCCATTAGCCCGGCCGGCCTTGAGTTTCAGTCGGTGGTGACACAGCCGTGAGTCGACTTCGAGATCTGATTCTGGATTTTCGTGAGTGTGCGGGCCTCGCGTCAGAGGCCGATGTGCTGGACGTGGCTCGGATCATCGCCGATTGCGGGCTCCGGCCCGGGATTGGCGCGTACACCGCCAGCGGACAGCCGCGGCTGGTCGAGGACGTCGAATCGCACCTGCGCTCGATCCGCCTTGTCTTCGACGGCTACGGACCAGTCGATCGACTTCACATGGTCGAGGAGTGGAGCTACGGCGCGGTCTGGCTAGTGGCACCGGGGACACGAACGATTGTCTCCATATTCCGTCGTTCTGAGACCGACTGGGACGTCAAGATCTCAATCAGTACCTGGAGCCATGAGGATGCGGGTGTCCCACTTGAGGCGTTTGCCGGTGCGTCAACCGAGATGCTGACACGAATCGGCAAGGCCCTCTACACGAGAATCCGGCCAGCGCTCGGCATCCTCTATGGGGTGAGCGGTGAATTGAGTCTTCCCGCTGTCGTGCTGCGGCGCGCCCTCGTGGTCGGGTGGCGGACCTGGTACGGGCCAGCGTACGTTGAGAAATACGGGCGCGATCTGCTGCTGGGGCTGCCCGACCAGGCCGAGCTGCTTGACGACGGCGGCGTCTTCCAGGCGCTCGACGTGGACGCCCTCGACCTCGCGACCGGGAAGCGGGGGGTCTACGCCGGCGTCGGCGCGTACCTGACGGAGCACGATATCCGTCCGGCCTGGCCCCGGCTGCCCCGGCCGAAGTCCGGGGCCACGCCGCGGCGCGGGCGGGAGGCGCCCATAGTGGTGGACGACTTCACGGACGACGAGACCAGCCTGGCAGAGTCTCAGGATACGGAGTTTCAGGACAACATCCAGGCGCTCCTGAGCACGGTGATCGTGCTCGACACCGGCTTGCGCGTCCTGATGCTGCCGCTGCCCTGGTCCGAGCTGGACGAAGCCCGGCAGGTGATCGCGTACCGCCAGCTGCTGTACGCGGTCCAGACACTCCGGACCCGGCACCCAGACGGGCGGGTCCGGATCGAGTTCCCGGAGATCCCGGCCGATCTCGCGGCGATGCTCGCCACGAACTACCCGGCCGGCGGCCCGGTCAGCTACGGCCTGCTGACCGACCCGCCGCTCCTGTAAGCCCGACTGGCGGGTCGGACAGCTCCGGCCCGCCAGCCCGGTCTCAGCGGTAGACGCCGTTGTGCCCGAGGCTGATCCGGCCGGGCTGGGGGAAGTAGGTCAGGCCGTGTGGGGCCGCTCCCGTCCGTAGCTGGTGGAGCACCGCCCCGGTGTTGCTGTCCACGACCTGCACCGTGCCGTGGTTCCGCGACGAGATCCAGATCTGCTGGCCGTCCGGGGAGACCTGGACCATGTCCGGGCTGCCGCCGATCCTCCAGGTGCGGGCGATCCCGAACGCCGCCATGTCGATCACGGAGAGGGTGCCGGCGAGGCGGTTGGTCACGTAGAGGGCGCGGGTGTCCCGGGCGATGGCCATGCCGTGCGCGCCAGCGCCGGTCGGCAGGAACGCGACCTCCGTCATGGTCTCAGGCTCGATGACCATGACGCCGTGCCGTCCCTGGTCCGCCACGAAGAAGTGAGTGCCCTCGGCGTTGAGCTTCACGTCCACGGGGAGCCGGCCGCCTCGGAAGACGCCCAGCACGGCCGGCGGATTCGTCCCGACCTTGACCACCTGCCCGCCGAACTCGCAGCTCACCAGCAGGTACGAGCCGTCCGCCGAGAAGTCCATGTGATCCACGCCTGACCCGGGGATCGGCAGCCGGCCGATGACCTCCCAGGTACTCGGGTTGTGGAAGTCCAGGCGGTTGAAGCGCTCGGCGGCCACGATGGCCTTGGAGCCGTCCGGGGTGAAGTAGAGGTTGTAGGGGACGGCGGCCGGGAGGGTGCCGGTCGGCTTGCCGGTGCGCGGGTCGATCACGGTGAGGTAGTTCGAGTCCATCACGTTGACGTAGAGCTGGGTCAAGTCCCAGGACGGCGCAACGTGGTGGGGCGTCCGGCCGACGTAGTAGCGGTCGATGATCTGCATGGTGAGCGGGTCGATGACGGCCACGTCGCCGCCCAATTCGTGCGGGACGTAGACGCGCGGCGGCAGATCGGCAAGCTGGGGCGGGATGTCATTCGAGGCGGTGGCGGCCCAGACGTTGACGGGCGCGGGCGTCGGGGCGGGCGAGGCTGCCGGTTCGGGCGTGGGGGTCGCGTCCTGCGCGGCCACGCCCTGCGAGTCTGCACTGCCGCCGGTCAGCAGCAGCGGGGGCCGGCGCGCCTCGGAGCCGGCTGCCGGGCGGGGGTTGGCAGCGGCGGCAGCCGGCTCCGTCAGCGCGGCAAGCGCGCCAGCCGCGAGCGTTGCGCCGAGCGCGCGGACGTACATCCGTCGAGAGAGTCGGGTCGGCATCGAGAGCTCCTGCGCTGCAGCATCCCTGGCTGCGCCGGGTGGTGCGGGTCGGTCGGTGTACGGTCGAATGCACCAGGCGCCGATGGCAGACTGATGCATGTACCCCTGTCGCTGGCGCGAGCAAGCGAGGAGGTACGGCGGTCAGAGGTTGCCTCAAAACGCCCCGCCGTTGGGGCACACGCACTGTAGCCGACAGGGGGCCGTCGTGACCGCCATTTCAGGATAGTGCGTGCTGGCTCGGAGTCCGTGGTGAACCTGGAGGGATGGTGCGGTAGCATGCACGCAGGCAGCATGTCGTACAGGGAGGCTGATACCGATGTCACCAGCGGGAGGCTGGCATTTCAACCCAGACGCCGGTGGCCGCAAGGTGCCGGACGGCGTGAAGCGACAGACAGAGTCACAGCTGCGGAAGTACGCTGGGGAGCATTTTGCTGGACGGTACACGCGGCTGGACATTCGGTTTCGGGGGCAGTTCTGCTATGTCGATGCGTACACCGAGCCAGAACCGCTGACGCCGAGTTGGCCGCCGCCGGACTGGCCGGAAACACGCGAGGAGTACCTCGAACGGCTGCGAAACACACCGACGCACCTCTGCCGTCTGCGCTACTTCGGCCCCGGCGACCGCTGGACGTTCGGGTTCTACACCTACAGCAACGAGCGCTATGAGCTGGCCATGTTCCCGTCTGGCGAGTTCTTCGGGAAGGCCGAAGACGCGTTCGAGGTATCAGCCAACATGTACCTGCGCTGACGATACGCTGGAGCGGCGGGGTCCGGAGCGGCAGCGGCTGTCTCGGCTCGCAGGGGCGAATCGGGCATAATCCGGCCCCGTGACTGCCGGACCGTTTCGCCATCTGCCGTCGCCGGGGGCCGAGCCGCCGCGTTCGTCCGTCCCCGCCAGCAGATGCGCCGTCTTTCTGGACCGCGACGGCGTCCTGGCCGAGGCCATCGTCCGCGCGGACGGCAAGTCGTACGCGCCGACCCAGGTGGCCGACTTCCGCATCGTGGCGGGGGCCGGGGCGCAGGTGCAGCGGCTGCGCGAGGCCGGCTTCCTGTGCATCGTGTTCACCAACCAGCCCGAACTGGCGAACGGCGAACTTCTGCGCGCCGACCTCGACACCATGCACCAGCAACTGGCGGCAGCCGTCCCGCTCGACGATATCTACGTCTGCCCGCACGACAAGTCCGAGGGCTGCCCGTGCCACAAGCCGGACACGGCCATGCTGGACGAGGCGGCGGCCCGCTGGAGCGTCGACCTCTCCCGCTCGTATGTCGTCGGGGACCGCTGGCGAGACGTGGACGCCGGCCGGAACGCCGGCTGCTACTCGATTCTGATCGACCGGCCGTATAGTGCAGCGTCCTGGGCTGATGCCCGCGTGCAGACGCTGACCGAGGCCGTAGACGCCGTGCTGCGCCACGCGCAGGCGGGCCAGACGCACGCGCCGGTGAGCGCTGCCCACCGGCCGGGGACGGGGAGCGAGGCTGTGGATTTCGTCACGCGCTACTTCCAGGAAGTTCAACAGGTCGCAGCCGGCATCGACACGGCTGTGGTCAACCGCATCATCGACCTGATGGTGAGCGTCCGCGACAGCGGCGGTCGGCTGTTCATCCTCGGGGTGGGCGGCAGCGCCGGCAACGCCGGGCACGCCGTCAACGACTTCCGCAAGATCGCCCATTTCGAAGCGTACGCCCCGACCGATAACGTCTCCGAGCTGACGGCGCGTATCAACGACGACGGCTGGGACACCTCGTTTGCAAACTGGCTGAAGGGCAGCAAGCTCTCGAACAAGGACATGCTGCTGATCCTCTCGGTGGGTGGCGGCGACCCGCGGCGCAACGTGAGCATGAACCTCGTCAAAGCGATGGACGTCGGCGTTGAGGTCGGGGCAAAAATCGTCGGGATCGTCGGGCGGGACGGCGGCTACACGAAGAAGGTGGCGACCGAGTGCGTGATCGTCCCGACGATCAGCCCGGAGACGGTGACGGCGCACAGCGAGGCGTTCCAGGCGGTCGTCTGGCACCTGTTCGTCTCGGACCCGAGGCTGCAGGCAGCGCCGATGAAGTGGGAGAGCATCCACGAATGAGCGGTAACGGAACGGGGGCGGTCGTCCTGCTGGGGGCGACGGGCTTTCTCGGGCAGGCGATTGGCGCGCGGCTCCAGGCGGACAGCGTAACGGTCCACGGGTTCAACTCGAAGACGCTCAACCTGACGGACCGTGCGGCCTTCGGCGTGCTCGACGCCCTGGCCGGCCCCGACACCACGTTGATTTTTGCCTCGGCGGTCACGCCGGACAAGGGCCGGACGGTGGACGCCCTCGACGCCAATCTCCAGATGGCGCTGAACGTCGGGCGGTACGTCGAGGGGCATCCGTTCAAGAAGGTCGTGTACGTCAGCTCGGACGCGGTGTACCCGATGAGCGACGAGGTCGTGACCGAGACCTCGGCGGTCGAGCCGGCCGACTTCTACGCCCTGGCCAAGTACGCCGGCGAGCGGGTGCTGGCGAACGTCTGCGGCGCGGCGAAAGTCCCGCTGGTGATCGTGCGGCCGACGGGCGTCTACGGCGCGGGCGACACCCACAACTCGTACGGCCCGAACCGCTTCATCAGCCAGATCATCAGCGATGGCAAGCTGAGCATGTTCGGCGAGGGCGACGACATCCGCGACCACGTCTACGTGGACGACGTGGCCGCGATCGCGGCGGCGCTGGCCGCATCCGACGCGACGGGCGTCTTCAACGTCGCCTCGGGTGAGAGCCGCGACTTCGGCTCGATTGCGAGGCAACTGCAGGCGCTCTCGCCCAGGCCGTTCGAGATCGTCAACCTGCCGAAGTCTGGTGGGACCAGCCGCCGCGACTTCGACATCGGCAAGCTGCGGTCGGCGCTGCCGGGCCTGACGCTGACGCCGTTCGCGGACGGCCTGAAGGCGACGGTGGCGGCGCGCCTGGGCGGCGTGAAGTAGGACGCGGGTGAGGGCCTCTTGAGAGAGATCAATCGGCTGGCTCGCTACCCCGTCTCGAAGGGCCGCAACCAGCTTCGGCCGCAGGTGCTCGAAGAGGACCGCCGGATCGCCAAGCAGTTCGGGCAGGCGTACTTCGACGGCCCGAGGACGCAGGGGTACGGCGGCTACACCTACCACGAGCGCTTCTGGACCGGCGTGGCTGAAGACCTGCGCGATGCGTACGGCATCGCGGCTGGCACGCGGGTGCTGGACGTGGGCTGTGGCAAGGGCTTCCTGCTGCACGATCTTCGTCGGGTGGCCCCCGGCGTCGAGGTGGCCGGCCTGGACATCTCGGAGTACGCCATCGAGCATGCGATGGCGGACGTCAAGCCGTACCTCAAGCGGGGGGCGGCCTCATCGCTGCCGTTCGCGGACGCCTCGTTTGACGTGGTGCTCTCGATCAACACGCTCCACAACCTCCCGCTGGAGGAGTGCAAGCAGGCGATCCGCGAGCTTGAGCGGGTCAAGAAGCCGGGCGGGCACGGCTACCTGCAGGTGGACTCCTGGTTCACCGAGGAGCAGCACCGGGCGTTCGAGGCGTGGCAGCTCACGGCGCTGACCTACTTCGACCGTGAGACCTGGGTGCGGATCTTCGAGGAGTGCGGCTACACCGGCGACTACTACTGGACGGTTACCGAGTAGCCAGGGTCGTGGGTCGTGGGTCGAAGGGTGGCGCGCGATGGTTCGCGGCAGCCCGGTGTGCGCGGTAGGTCGTGACGGGTGGCGTGACTGAGCCGACGCGGGCGACGACCGGAGTGCGGCTCGCTACTCCGCGAGCGCCCGCAGCACGGCCGGCGCGGTGATCGGGATCTCGGTCAGGCGGCGGCCGGTGGCAGCATGGACGGCGTTCGCGATGGTGGCGGCCACCGGGATGACCGGCGGCTCGCCGACGCCGCGCAGCCCGTACGGCCCGGACTGCGACGGGATCTCCAGGATCACCGACTCGATGGGCGGGATCTGGTGCGAGCCGGGCAGGGTGTAGTCCAGCAGGCTCGACGTGACCAGCCGGCCGCCCTCGTCGTAGAGCATCTGCTCGTAGAGCGCCCAGCCGATGCCCTGCGACACGCCGCCGTGGATGTTCTCCTCGACCAGGGCCGGGTTGATGGCCCGACCGACGTCGTGGACGGCCACGTACTCCAGCACCTCGACGCGCCCGGTCTCCGGATCGACGCGGACCCGCGCAAGGTGGGCGGCCATCGCGGAGGCGCGTACCTTCAGGATGACGTTGCCGCGCCCCAGGACCGGCGGATGCTGTGCGTACATCATCGCCGTGAGCTGGTGGATGCGGTCCAGCCCGATGGTCCGCTCCGGCGCGCCCCGCACCCGCACACGACCGTCGACGAGCTCCAGGTCTTCGGGGGCCGCCTCCAGTTGATCCGCTGCGATGTCGAAGACCTGCTGACGGGCGTCCGCGCAGGCCTCGGTGATGGCCGCGCCGACCACCAGCGTGATCTTGCTGCCGCCGGACATCGGGGAGTGCGGCGCGCCGGTGCTGTCGGCATTGGAGAGCGCGACCCGCTCGATGGGCAGCCCGAATGACTCGGCGGCGATCTGCAAGAGCGCCGTGTTCGAGCCGGAGATGTCCACCGAGCCGACCACGGTGGTGATGGTGCCGTCCGCCTCCAGGCGCACCAGCGCCGAGGCCGACTGGAGCGTCACCATCAGGCCGCCGAGCGCCACGCCGACGCCCTCGTTGGGACCGGTCTGCTGCGAATCCCGCGTCTGCCAGGCCCGATGCTCGCGCAGCGTCTCCAGGCACTGGCGCAGCCCGATCCGCGCCCAGCGCTGCCCGTGTGGCATCAGGTCGCCCTCGACGATGCAGCTCTGCAGTCGCAGATCGATGGGGTCGCGGCCAAGCTCGCGCGCCAACTCGTCCATCGCCTGCTCGATGGCGAAGACGCCCTGCACCGCGCCGGGTGCTCGATAGGCGCCCTGGGGGATGGTGTGGGTGACGACGTCGTAGCCGCGCAGCCGCAGGTGCGGGACGCGGTAGAAGCCGCCGACGTAGATCATCGCGTTGGTGACGGGTGAGCCAGGGTAGAGGCCGGCGTCGAAGACGATGCGGGCGTCGATGGCCGTGAGCGTGCCGTCCCGCTTCGCCCCGAGGGTCAGCTCGATCTGGCAGCGCGGCGCGGGCGTGGCGGCCAGGAACTCGTCCATGCGGGTCATCACGATCCGCACGGGCCGAGCGAGCATGACGGCCAGCACGCCAGCCAGCGGCTCCAGCAGGACGCCCTTGCCGCCGAAGCCGCCGCCGACCGTCGTGGGGATCAGCCGGATCTGCGAGTCCGACCAGCCGAGCACGCGGGCCGTCTCCTCACGGGGCAGGAAGACGCCCTGGGTGGACGACCAGATGGTCAGGCCGCCGCCCGGCTCCGGCGCGGCGAGGGTGGCGTGCGGCTCGACGTACCCCTGGTGCACGATGGGCGTGCGGTAGGTGCGGCGGATCGTCACCTCGGCCTCGGCCAGCCCGGTAGCGATGTTTCCCCGGTCCATCCGCTCGCGCGCGGCGACGTTCGGGGAGTGGATGGGCTGCCCGTCGCCGTCGCCACGGCTGGCCACGCCCGCACCGGCGGCTTCGACGCCGTGCCCGGCCGCTTCCGCGCCGACGCCGGGGATGCCGTCCGGCCAGACGGCAGGGGCGCCCGGGACCAGGGCGTCGTCGGCGGTCAGAACGGCCGGCAGCTCTTCGTAGTCGACGTCCACCAGGGCCAGGGCGTCCTGGGCGATGGCCTCGGAGACGGCCACCACGGCCACGACCGGCTGCCCGCAGAAGCGGACCTCGCCCTCGGCCAGCAGGCAGCGGGCCCGTGAGAGCGGGGCGCTCTTGACGTACGGAGCAAGGTCGGCCGCCGTCAGCACGGCGACGACGCCCGGCACCTCGCGCGCCTCGGCGGCGTTCACCGAGAGGATGCGCGCGTGCGCGTGGGGGCTGAGCAGCAGCCGCACGTGCACGAGGCTGGGCAGGGCGATGTCGGCGGCGTATCGCGCCTCGCCGGTCAGCTTGGCCGGGCCGTCGGGCCGCTTGAGCCGCGCACCGATGTACGAATCTGCTGAATCGGGAGTCGCGGCCATCGTGAGCCTTTCCACCGGTCTCGGCTGCGAGATACCACCGCGCCGAACGGCCCAGCGCGATCATGGCGGGTGCGGTGAGGATACCGTAGGTTGCACGGTTCTGGCGCTGGCCGGCGTTGCTCGACGGAACAGGTGTCGTTTGGGCTACTATTCGGTCGCCGTTCTGTGAGCGTCGACCCATCGCCGCGCCAGCGTCTCGTATGGCGACCGGAGATCGAGGGATGCGCTGATGGAATGCTGACTGGAGGTGCGGCGGTCGCGATGGCAGTGCGCGCAATGGCCTGGAGATCCGGGGCCGTTCCGAGGAATCGTTCTCAGCACGGCGCTCCGTGGATCGTTCCCGTCCTGGCGATACTGCTGGCGGCGCTGCCCGTCTGGCTGGATCTTGACGTGCAGTTGCCTGCGCCCTGGGCGCGGGAGCTGCTGACGTTCACCGTGTCGGAAGCGCCGCGCCCGGTTCCGGTGGTGGAGGCCCCGGCCGAGATCGTGCCGCTGCCGCAGCCGATCGCCGTCGAACTGGAGCTGCCGCCGGCCCCCACCCGCGCCGCCCTGCGCCGGCCATCGTTCGCGGTGGTCGGGGTGGGCCTCCAGGGGCTGGTGATGCGCTCCGAGCCGGGCGCTGGCGAGAAGATCCGCCTGGTGGACGAGGGCACGGATGTCCGCGACCTGGGCGAGGAGCGTGAGGAGGGCGGCCGTCGCTGGCGTCTGGTCAAGCATCCTGACGGCCCGCAGGGGTGGGTTGCAGCGGACTTCCTGCTGTCCTGGGACGGGGTGGACCGCACTGCGCGGACGGTGGCGCTGCTGAAGCGCACGGCCGGCGTCGAGCCGACGGCCCCGAAGGATCGTTCCTGGGCTGAGCAGCCGCCGGAGCTTCGCTCGATCACGCCGGACCAGTTGAAGGACGGTCAGCGGCTGTCCAACTGGGAGTCGTACGCGGCCTGTGCGCCGGCGGCCGCCGTGGCGTTTGCGCGGGCGGTGGGGCAGGACCTGACGCTAGATCAGGCGGTGGCGGCTGCGCGCTACGTGGGCTGGAACCCGTGGCTGGGGATGACCGGCCCGCGCGGGCAACTGGCTCTGCTGGCATCGCTTGGGATACCGTCGCACCAGCAGGGCGAGTCGATGGACTCCATCGACTGGGACCGCGTGATCGCCGATGTGCGGGCGGGCCTCCCGGTGATCGTGGTGGCCTCGGAGCACTACTACGTGGCCGAGGGCTACGACGACGCCACGGGCCGCTTCGACTTCGGCAACTCGGCGTCGGTCCTCGCGGCGGCACGGAAGAATCGCTGGTTCACGCCGCGCGAGCTTGGCTGGCTGGGGTTCGGGACGCCGTTCACGGTGATCCATCTCGGCCCTGGCCCGCAGCCGTCCGAGTACCTGCAGACCGAGACGCTCAACTACTGATGCCGCCTGGCCGACCTGCCAGCACCCGCGGGCCTCGACGTTCGAGGCCGCGGCCGCGTCACGACTGCTGCCCCCGAGTACCGCTCTCCGTAGCCTGACTGCGCGATCCCGTCCTGCGATGGCGCGGGCGCCGTTACTCCGTGAGCTGGGTCAGCAGGGCGATGGCGGCGTCAAGGTCGCCGACGGTCAGGCGATAGCACTCGACATCCTGCAGCAGGTCCGTCAGCGTCCCGATGCCGAACGCTCCATGCTTGGGCACGCTGAACGACTGCTGCAGGAGCACCTGGAGGGCAGCCGAGCGTGGCAGCGGCTCCAGCGTCGTCTCGGCGCCGGCCAGGTAGCGCGGCACCACGACGGCTCCCACCGGCGTCGGCGCAGGCAGCCAGCGGTCCGTCGGCGGACGGATGTACCAGACCTCTTCGCCGCCGAACCGGTGGTGCGGCGCATCCGCAAGGAGCGCCGGATAGGCGTGCGCCAGGGCCTCGCGTGAGCCGTCCTTGATGCAGATCCCGCGCACGAACGGCAGCACGTCCAGCGTCAGCGGATCGAGGACGGTGACCTCGTCGCTGCCGAGCAGGAAGCCGGCGCTCGCGAGGCCGGCCGCCAGCGTGCTCTTGCCGCTCCCAGAGCCGGCCGGCAGGATGATGGCCCGACCGCCGCGCGCGACCGTTGCGCCGTGGAGCAGCAGGTAGCCCTCGCCCAGCACTTCGACGGCGACGCTGGCGATAGCCCACTCCAGCGTGGCGAGCAGCTCACCGCCTACGTCCACCGTTGCGCGCGCGCCGCCGTGCCCCTCCACCTCGACAACCGCCGCGCCATCCTGGGTGCGCGTCACCGCGAAGACCGGCACGCCCTCGGCTTCGGCGATCTCGCGGCCCCGCTCGACGGTCCAGGCTGGCGGATCTGGAAAGAGATCGCGGAGCGCGGCGACGATGTCCGGCGGCCCGAGCACGCGCGCCTGCAGCTCGAGGATCGCGATGTCGAGGACGGCGATGGCGTCGTCAGGCATCGACGGATCTCGCTGGCACGGGCCTGATCACGGAAATCGAGTCATAGAGAGGCTCCCGGTTCGCTCAGGCGAGGTCAGCCGCGGCCGTCACCAGCCCGACCGCCGCCAGGTGCTCGACCAGCTCGCGAACGTCGGCCAGCACCTGCTCATAGGCCTCGCCGTAGGTCTCGGCGATCTCCCGGGCGACGGCTGCGTCGGTGCGCGTGCCGTCGAGGAGTCGCCAGACGCGCGCTGCCGTGTGATTCAGGATGAACGCCTGCCCATCCGTCGGCGTATAGAGCACCAGCTCGTCGTCCAGCGGATACGACGAGACACTGGGAACGGCCTTCCGGCGCGCATCGACTTCTGGCATCTGCATCTCGGAGGATAATGGCCCGACCGGGCGCACAGGCATCACAGGTGAGTATCAACGACCGGAAACGGCGCCCGGCGCGTCAAGGGGATGCGCTGCTGCACCATCCCGCGGGGTGGGTGGACGGCCGGATCCGACTCGTCACCGTCATGCGGGCTGGCCGCGGACGCATCAGCGGATGGAGACCATCCGGGGTCGGCTCGGGGTCGATCTAAGGTTCCAGGTCCAGCCGAACAGCCGCAATCCCAGCCGAGCGGCGACATGCTGCGATGATGTGTTGTCCCTGCTGGTGCTGTAGAAGAGAAACCGCCCACTCGGGCGGAGAATGTCTGCCCACGCCGCAGTCACGGTGGCGGCGTGCCCTCGCCGACGGTAGTCAGGGTGCGTCCAGACACCACACTCGGCGGCTCGCTCGCTGAGCGGTCGCGGCGTATGGCAAATCGAGACCACCTGTCCATCTGCGAGCCCCATCGCCCACGGACCGAGCGTCCCGTCGATCAAGCAGTCCCACTCGTTGGGATCCCAGTTGCCCGGGTTGAGGTCGCGCAGGAGCTCCTGGCCAGGGCCGCTTGACCCAAGCACCTGGACACTCCCGGGCACGCGGACCTCGTCACCGAACACATAGTACGGTCCATCGTGCTGATCGAGCGGCCCGCACGCCTCCTCGAGCAGTGAACGACACGACGCGAGGGCCGGCGGCTCGTCATCCAGCGTCCGGGCGACAGGAGCTTGCTTCAGAGCGGTGCGCAACTTCACGGCAAGTTCGGGCGGGATCCGATCTCCAATCAGTAGGACGTGCCCGTCACGGGCCGTTCCAAGCATGATTCCACAGCAATTCGCCAGGCGCCCTTCTTCGTCGAGCAATGCCTCGGCCTGAATGATGAGCAAGTCACGGTCGGACGCCGCCTGTGGGCGTTTCACCTGGGACGTTTCTCCTCGTGTACACGCCGATCGGCAACCGCCTCACTCGATCGTTGGTTCAGCAGCGCCCCGACTGGTGACTCGTACAGGGTCAGGCGATGGCGTGGGTGGCCGCCGAGTGCCTGGATCGTGGCGGCGGACGCCGCGTTCTCGTCGGCGATCCAGGTCACGGACAGCGCCCGGTAGCGGCGTCGGCGCAAGTTCCTCACCAGCCGATGGTGCAGCACCCGCATGATGCCCTGGCCCTGGAGTCGCCGCTCGACGCCCTGGACGATGAGGCAGGCGTCACGCTGCCACAGCCAGCCGGCCGCCGCTGGCAGCGCCTCGACCGCGCGGCGCCCCGTGAACGCGCCGCCCAGCTGCTTGAGCAGCGGGTTGACGTCTGGCATGGCCAGCACGAAGCCGCGCGGCACGTCGTCCATCTCGGCCACCAGCAGCAGGGACGGGTCGAGGTACTGACGGTACGCGCCCACCTGAAATAGCAGCTCGTCCGCCGTGAGCGGCACGAAGTGGGTCAGCTCGGCGAAGCTCTCGTTGAGGAGGCGGCGCAGCGTCTCCAGCTCCTGCTCGAACTGCTGCAGGCGGGCCGAGCGGACCGTGAGCCGCCGCTCCATCGTCAGGATGCGGTGGCGCTCCCCGAGCAGCTCCGAGAAGTCGATGGCATGGACGTCGTCGATGCGCCAGGTGGTGTGGGGAAAGGTTCGCTGGAGGCCGGCCGTCTCCAGCAGCCTCGGGTAGTAGGGCGGCGTGTAGGTCTGATCGACGGCCGGCGGGTACTCGTAGCCGTCCAACAGGATGCCCATATCCTGCATGGCCGTCAGGTTGAAGGGGCCGCGCAGGGTGGAGCAGCCCCAATCGGCGGCGGCGCGGGCCGCCGCCTGCACCAGCGCCGTGGCTGCCGGCCGATCGTCCTGGCACTCGAAGCAGCCGAAGAACGCCGTTCGCTCGCCGTGGCGCTCGTTGTGGGGATGGTAGATGTGGGCCAGCACCCGCCCGACGATCCGTCCATCCCCATCGGTCGCCAGCAGGGGCATCGCCTGCCCCTGGCGGAAAAACGGGTTGCGGGCCGGATCGAGCAGTCGGAGCACGTCGCTGTCGAGGGGCGGGGTCCACGGGCTGGCGAGCGGATAGACCCGCCGTCGTGGGAACTGGACCCAGGCCAGCAGGTCGGCGGTCGAGGCGGCCAGCCGCACCGTGACCGTCATGATGTATGCGCACTCCCCACGGTGTACCACCGCGTGATCCGTCCGTCGTTGCCGGCGAACGCCCCGAGCCGCCGGCACCTCAAGCTGGGTCGAGAGGGTGTGCCGCAAGCTGATCCCGAGGGGCGAGTGCGGCAGGTCAGCCGGCTGCGCGACGCGAACTCGGCAGCGCCGCCCACCGGGGCCGCGCTGGCGTCGAGCATGTAGTGGGTGTCCGCCATGACCGCGAATTCGAGGTCGGCGGGGGGCAGCAGAGGCCGGTCGAACATGCGGTGAGCGCTCCCTGACGGACCCTGGGACAGACGGCGTCCCCGGCCAGCAAGAGCGATGGTAGCCGGGCGCGGGCGGTCAGCGCCCGGAGGCTACCTCACTCCCCCGACTGCGCATCTTGCAATGATCTGGGAACACCAACGAACAGGCAATTGCCCTGGGGTGAGGGCTTCCCGGGCTGGCTCACGGCAGACACAAAGAAGCGGCCTGGTCGATGAGGAACCGGGCCGCCGCAGCTCGAGACTATGGTGCCAAGGAGCAGAATCGAACTGCTGACACTGCGATTTTCAGTCGCATGCTCTACCTACTGAGCTACCTTGGCAAGTGGGCGAGGCAGGGCTCGAACCCGCGACCCCCTCGGTGTAAGCGAGGTGCTCTAGCCAACTGAGCTACTCGCCCCAGAAGTGAGCCGGCACGTCGGGCAGATGCGCCGCATGGCGACGACGCTGCTGTCGGTTACCGTCTCCCCTGGTGCCCTCGACTGGACTCGAACCAGCACGTCCTTCCGGACACAGGCCCTCAACCTGCCGCGTATACCTATTCCGCCACGAGGGCAAACTCGCAGGAAGAGTATACGCCGGGTTTTCCGGGGTCGGCAAGCGGTCGTATTCCCTCACCAGGGCGATTGCATGTTGATGTCGTCGTGCGGCGGCGTCGGGGCTTGAAAGCCCCGCCTACCATCCTGCAGTCGCTGCGCGACGCTCCAGTCTCACCGGACGACGGCTGTTCCCGGTGTCCGTCGCGCAGCGACTGAATGCGTGTAGGCGGGGGTTTCAACCCCCGACTGCGCGTCTCGTCGCGCTTCGGGAACACCAG
>JADZEM010000041.1 GCA_020850535.1 Chloroflexota bacterium | reverse complement strand
GGACTGAAGTCCCCGCCTACCGTCATGCCGTCGCTGCGCGACGGCCGTCGGGAACGGCCGGCACTGGTGCGACTGGAGCGTCGCGCAGCGACTGCAGGATCGTAGGCGGGGCTTTCAAGCCCCGACGACGCTGCACGACGACATCAACATGCAATCGCCCTGCATTGCCTCACGCGGCTCATGACCAAAACGCTTTTGCTCGGGTATCATGCTTCTGTGGGGAGGCATCGGCGCGTCCTCATGTGGGCTGGCTTCGCCGTACAATCACCCCGGTCAGGAGGATGCGCGCATGATCCAGACGGAGATCGACGGCGATCTCAGGGCGGCCACCGGCCAGTCCGTCATCGACGCAGCGGTCCACAACGACATCCCCAGCGTCCGCGCACTGTACGACTACCTGCCGCCCTACTGGGTCGAGCATCTCGAACAGACCCAGTTCAAGGGGCCAACCGAGACCTACTATCCCGCCAACTCGCCGATTGCCGCCCGCCCGAACAGCCGGCCGGCCCCCGAGGACGTGCCCGCCCCGCTGACGGGGCGCAGCCGCGCCGCTGCCGCCGCCGGGCCGCCGCCCGCCTCCACCGTGGGCGTCGTGCGGAACCAGATCCTCGGGGCTGGCGCCGAAGCGGCGATCCTCTGCGCGCCGTACCCGGTCGACAGCCTCAAGAATCCAGACGCGGCCGTCGCGTTTGCCACCGCCTTCAACGACTGGCAGATCAAGGAGTGGCTCGACAAGGAGCCGCGCCTGCGGGCCTCCATCGTGGTGCCGATCCAGGTGCCCGAGGCGGCCGTCCGCGAGATCGAGCGCGTCGCCGACCACCCTGGCTTCGTCCAGGTGGCCCTGCCCGTCCGCACGGCGCACCCGCTGGGCAACCGCATCTACCACGGCGTCTGGGAGGCCATCGCCCGCCACAACCTCGTGGCCGGCGTCCAGTTCGGCGGCGTCCCGGGCGTCCCGCCGACCCCCTCCGGCTGGCCGTCGTACTTCATCGAAGAGTACATCGACATGGCCGGCGTCTTCGCGACCCAGGTCACCAGCATCGTCTGCGAGGGCGTCTTCGACCGCTTCCCGAGCCTGCGGGTGGCCCTGATCGAGGCCGGCTTCACCTGGCTGGCCCCGCACATGTGGCGCTTCGACAAGGAGTGGAAGAACCTCCGGCGGCTGGTGCCGTGGGTCCGCCGTGCCCCCTCCGAGTACATCCGCGAACACATCCGCCTGACGGTTCAGCCGCTCGACGGACCGGACAACAGCCCGCGTCAGTTGCTGGAAGTCGTCGAGCAGCTTGGCTCGGACGACATGCTGATGTACGCCAGCCATTTTCCGCGCGTGCACGCCGCCGACCCCGAGACGACACTGATCCGGCATCTGCCAGACTCGCTGGCACGGAAGGTCCGCAGCGAGAACGCCCGCGCGCTGTACGGCCTGTAACGTGTACGGCCTGTAAGCTGAACGGCCGGTACGCTGGCCTGACGTCACCCGCGCTCACGGTCGGCTGGCCTCGCCCGCGCCAGCCGACCGCGTCACACCCCCTGGCGCAACGGGGCGTCAGGCACACAGTATCGAGGGCGATCCGCACGCACGAGGGCGACCTACCGTTCCAGGGCGGCCCGAGGGAGAGGTGGTATCCGATGGTTCAGACGCTTCCCCGCTCCGAGAATCGCTCCAAGACCCGGCCGGCGCTGATCGACGGCGACTTCCACAACGAGATGAACTCGATCAAGGATCTGTACCCGTATCTCTCGAAGGGGTGGCAGACCCACATCGAGACCCATGGCCTGCGCGGGCCGGCTGGCGGCACCTACCCGCGCTTCATGGATCACCGCGAGGACGCCCGGCCGCCGTCGGGCCGCGTCTCCGGCTCCGAGGTCGGCTGGTCCGCCAAGGACTACCTCGACCCGTACAACGTCGCCCATGCGATCACCATCCCGCTGACGCCGGCTGGCCGCCAGCTCAACTTCGAGCTGGATGCCGCGCTCGCCACGGCCGTCAACGACTGGCAGATCAACGAGTGGCTCAACCCCGAGCCGCGCCTGCGGGCGTCCATCGCCATCTCGATCGAGAACCCGGTGGCGGCCGTGGCCGAGATCGAGCGCGTCGCCCATGACAAGCGGTTCGTGCAGGTCCAGTTCATGGGCCGCACCCAGGAGCCAATGGGCCGCCGCAAGTACTGGCCGATCTACGAGGCGGCGGCGAAGCACGGGCTGCACCTCATGTCGCACGCCTTCGGCTCGTACGGCAACCCGATCACCGGAGCAGGCTGGGGCTCCTTCTACCTGGAGGATCACGTCAGCCCGGCCCAGGCGGCCCAGGCACAGGTCGCCAGCCTGATCCTCGAAGGCGTGTTCGACGCCTTCCCGACGCTCAAGTTTGTGTCCGTCGAGAACGGCTTCGGCTGGGTGCCCTCGCTGATGTGGCGGATGGACTCGGCCTGGTCGCTGCTCAAGAGCGAGGTTCCCCACATCAAGCGGAAGCCGTCCGAGTACTTCCCGGACCACCTCTATCTGACGACGCAGCCCGTCGAGGAGCCGCACAAGCCCCAGCAGTTCGTCGAGCTGATGGAGCACTTCGGGCCGATGGTGAACAACGTCCTGTTCGCCAGCGACTACCCGCACTGGGACTCGGACGATCCGGATTTCGCCCTCCCGACGATCCTGTCGGAGGAGATCCGGGCCAAGATTCACTTCGAGAACGGCCGACGGCTGTACGGCCTGTAGACGACGAGTCGGCGAGGCAAGCCGTATGTGGAACGCAGCGGCTCGCCTCACCACGCAGCACGAATCACCCCGCACCCGCTCCCAGCGTCACCCCCGCACACCCCCAGTGTCACCCCCGCACACCCCATGTCATCCTGAGCGCAGCGAAGGACCTCACCCGCTGACCGTCATGGTTGGGAGATCCTTCGCTCCGCTCAGGATGACGTCTCACACGATGCACGTCTTCAGGTTTCGGTGTACCTCACCTCCCCGAAACCTGAAACTCAGCACCCAGAACCCCCGCTCAGGATGATGCAATGAAGTTCGTGGTCGGCAAGTCGGAAGAGATCCCCCCTGGCAGCCGCAAGATCGTGCGGGTCGCCGGACGGTCGATTGGCGTGTTCAACGTGGGCGGCGAGTTCTTCGCCATCCGCAATCGATGCCCACACCAGGGCGCTCCGCTCTGCGAGGGCAAGCTCTGGGGTGCGCTCAAGTCCGACACGCCGGGCACCTTCGAGTACAACGAGACCAAGGACATCCTCGCCTGCATCCAGCACGGCTGGGAGTTCAGCGTTCGGACTGGCCAGTCCTGGTGCGATCCAAAGCGGCTGCGCGTGCGCTCCTACGTCGTCAACGTCGAGAAGCCCGAGGCAGTCACACCGGACGTGCCGGTTGCCACCCCGGACCGGGTCAAGAACCGGATGATCGTGACGGCCAACCCGACGCCGACCGAGGCCAACGAGCCGGGCACCCGCGCGGCGCACACCGACGGTCCAGATGCCGTCCTGCCAGCCGAGGATCCGGACGCCCCCGCGCCGGGCATGGTCAAGGGACCGTACGCCGTCGAGACGTTCCCGGTCAGCGTCGAGAGTGGCTACCTGTACCTCGTGGTGGACGTGGTTGACGTCACGTCGCTTGGCGGTCGTGGCTCCGCGCCGGCCCGAGCACGGTAGGCAGGAACCGCACCCCCGGGGCGCGAGTGTATCCTCTTCCCTGTGGCACACGTCATCACTATGAGACTGAGGGGCATGCATGGGGCTGCTTGAAGGCAAGGTCGCGCTGGTCACCGGGTCGGCCGGCGGCATCGGTCTGGGCATCGCGCGGCGCTTCGCCCGCGAGGGTGCGAAGCTCATCATCTGCGATATCGACGCCGACCGTTTGCCTGGCGCGGCCGGGCAGGTCGAAGAGGACGGCGGCGAGGTGATCGCCGTGCACTCCGACGTCAGCGTTGAGTCCGACGTGGAGAAGCTGTTCGCCCAGGCGGTTGACCGCTTCGGCACGCTGGACATCCTCGTCAACAACGCCCTGATGCCCGTGAACCTCGGCGAGCGCGGCCCGTTCCTGAAGATGCGCGCCGAAGGCTGGGACAGGTTCATGGCCGCCAACCTGGGGATGCTGTTCTACTGTTCCCACCGGGCGGCCAAAATCATGGCGAGGAAGCGGAACGGCAGCATCATCAACATCAGCACCAATGGCGCCGTCCGGCCGCACCGCAACTCGGTGGCCTACGACGCCATGAAGGGCGCTGTCGACTCGTTCACGCGGGCGACAGCCGTCGATCTCGCGCCCTGGGGCGTGCGGGTCAACTCGATCCAGCCCGGGCTGATCGCCACACGGCCCTTCCTGTCCCTCTCGGAGTTGGAGCAGGCCAGGCGCGCGACCGTCGTGCCGACCGGACGGGCCGGGACGCCCGCGGACATCGCCTGGGCGGCCACGTTCCTGGCGGCTGACGACGCCTCACACATCACGGGCATCAGCGTGCTGGTGGACGGCGGCCTGATCACCCAGGGGCGCGCGCCGCAGGCGGAGCTGTCGCCGGTGCCCAGCCCGGAGACCGTCCCCGACTCGGAGTTCTAACGGGCCAGATAGCCCCCCAACGTACCCCTCACCCCCAACCCCTCTCCCTCAAGGGGAGAGGGGAGATCGACGCCGTCTCGGCCGTCTCCCCGCTCCCGCGCACAGGCCCGGCGGCCCGACTGGGCTGGGCGGGTGAGGGCCTCCGCCTCTACCCCAGCGCCACCGTCGCGATGCCGATGCCGCAGAGCATCCCGTCCTGGTTCGTCACCGTGATCTCGCAATCGTGCTCGCCGTCGCGGCGGGCCGTCACCTTGCCGCTCAGCGTGATCTCGTAGCCGGCCCGGATCGGGCGGATGCCCTTGTACTCCAGGTGTGTGCCCGGGCGGATCATCGCGTCGGGGCCATACCCTTTCTCGATCACCTCGGCGCAGTACGCGAGCGTCGCCACGCCCATGTTGGCTGTGCCGCCGAAGATCGTGCGGCGTGCGAACTCCAGGTCCGTGTGGAGATTCGCGCCGATGCGCGGCCGGACCCGCGTCAGTTCGCCGTACTGGTCGATGGCCTCCTGGGACTCCAGCTTGACCACCGTTGGCAGCGCATCCTCAGCCGCCACGGGAGCCGGCGCAGCCGGGGCCGTGGCAGGTGCGACGGCGGCCTTCGGCGCAGCGTTCGGATCGCGCGGGGCTTGCCGCCAGATGATCGTGTAGGTGTACTGGTGGGTCGGCGCGCCCGTTGCGTCAACCGCCCGCACCCGCCAGGTGATGAACGTGTTGCCGCGCCGCTCGTACTTCTCCTCAAGCGAGATGAACGAGGTGATCGAATCGCCGGGGCGGACGGGCCGGACGGGGAACAGCTCGGCCTTGGCGTACGGCGTCTGGTACTCGGCCTTCTCCTCCGGCGAGGCGTAGCCCCGCGCGTGCATCACCTCGTTGCGGCGCAGCGGCGAGCACTTGAACGCGAAGCCGGCCGGCGCGACGATCCCGCCGAACGGCCCGGCCTTGGCCGCCGCCTCGTCCACGTAGATCGGGTTCTCGTTGCGGACGGCCCGGCAATAGTCGGCGATGCTCTGCTCGGTCACGGCGTAGGTGAACGGCGGCGCGGTGTCGCCGACCTGGGCAATATCCCAGTCGTAGGTCGGGAGCGACTTGATCTGCTCCTCGGTGAGTGTGCCAGCCTCAACGCTGATTACCATCGCGTACCTCGTCAGGTCAGTCTGCGGGCCAGCGGAATCCTGGAATGGCTAGATCGTTCCAGCGCACACTGCCCAACCGCCAGACGATACCACGATCCGCATCCGACGCGATGGCGTGTGTCGGCGGCCGGGCTGTCCTGTGCCTTGTGACTGCCTGCTTCAGCGCCGGCGCGGGCGCACTCCTGGCCGAGCGGACCACGGCGCGGCCGGGGATCAAGCCAAGCGAGACAGACTGTCAGCCTGAGCCTGCGAAGGATCTCACCCACAGAGCGTCAACTGTTGCGTCAGCGGGTGAGGTTCTTCGCTCCTCGCGCAAGCTCGATCCGCTCAGAATGACATAGTGGTACTCAGCGTCGCGTGACGGGCGTGGCGCGGTTGCCGCCTGAAAGCGTCATGGGTCGGGCCCGCGGCGCGGCCGCTTCGAAATTCGGACGACGGCGAGGGAGACGACGGTCAGTGCTCGCCTTCCTGGCCGACGCACAGCTCGTTGCCCTCGGGGTCTTGCAGGACGGTCCAGGTGATGCCGTACTCCGCCATCGTGTGGGTCTCCCCGCGCGTGGCCCCCAGCCCGACGAGCCGCGCGACCTCGGCCTCACGGTCGTCAGCTTCCACGTCCAGGTGAACCCGGTTCTTGGCCGTCCGCCCCTCCGGCACCTTGATGAACAGCAGATTCGGCCGCGTCCCCTCCGGGTGCGTCGCCTGCGCGAAGAACTCGTTGAACGTCTCGGCCTTGTAGCCCAGCGCGGCAGCCCAGAACTCGGCCACGCGACCCGGGTTCTCGCAGTCAAAGGTGACGTTGCCAAGCCTCAGCATCTGATTCCCTCCCTGGTCCGCTCGGAACGGTCAGCGCTCAGCGGCCAGCTTTCGACAGGCACAACCCGCACAGGCCGCCGATTGGTTGCGGGCTACGCTTCGGCAGGAGGCTCCGCCAGGGGCGGCAGCGGGAACGCTCGGCCTGCGAATCCGTGCAGCCGCTCCATGTTCGGGCGGTCCGGCCCTTCCTTGCCGTAGCCCGGCACCTCCAGGTAGAGCGGCGTCTCGCCGAGGGCCGGGTGCTGGACGAAGCGCGCCAGGGCCTCCGCGCCGATCTCGCCGTCACCCAGGTTCTCGTGGCGGTCCTTGTTCGAGCCGAACGGCGCTTTGGAGTCGTTCAGGTGGACGGCCCCGAGCCGGTCGAAGCCGATGTGCTGGTCGAAGGCGGCCATCGTCCGCTCAAGGTCGTCCGGCGTGCGGAGGTCGTAGCCGGCCGTGAAGATGTGCGCCGTGTCCAGGCACGCGCCCAGGTTCGCGGGCGCGCCGAGCGTCCGGATCATCTCGCCAAGCTCGTCGAACGTGCCGCCCATCGTCTCGCCGGCCCCGGCGCTCGTCTCGAACAGCAGCTTGACCGGTCCGCTGTACTGTTCGAGGATGCTGGCGAAGGTGGCGCAGGAGCGGGCCAATGCCTCGGGCTTAGGGCAGCCCTTGGCGCTCCCGAGGTGGGTCACCACGACGGACGCCCCCAGCGACTCGGCGGCCTTGAGCGTGGCGACCAGCGACGCGATCGTCTTGGTGCGGTGCTCGTCGGCCTCGGCACACGGATTGACAAGGTAGATGGCGTGGACGGCAATCGGGCCGAGGCCGGCGGACTGGCAGGCTGTCCGGAACGCCTCGGCGTCGGCGGGCTTGATGCTGGGCGGCCGCCACATCTGCGGCGAGCTTGCGAAGATCTGGACGCCCTCGCAGCCGATCTCGACGGCCTTGGCCGGGATGCCTTTCAGGCCCCCGCCGGAGACGTGCGCGCCAAGGCGCACGCGCGTCGAGGAAGCGGCGGATCGCACGGCGGTGGCTGCCGCGCCGTCAGTGGGCGAGATCGACATCGGATGCTGCTCCAGGGATGGCCCTGCGCCGCCAGACGGTCGGTCGGCGGCGCAGGAAGAACGGACGTTCGCCGCGGAGCGCCCACTGTACCACGGCCTGAAACGGCGCGGCGGGCATCCGAAGTACAGATGCCCGCCGTGATGAGTATGTGCAGTCGAAGCAGCATCGGGGTCGAGCGCCAGGGCCGAGTACGCCCCCGAAACCTGAAACCCAGCGCCCGAAACCTCGCGCCTACGTGATCTTCGGGGCCAGCTCGTTGGCGATGATGTCCAACTGGCCGTCGTCGTTCACGGGGATGATCTGGAAGTAGATCCGCTCCGCGCCGGCGGCCTTCAGTGCGTTGACCTTCTCGGCCACCTGATCGACCGTCCCGACCAGCCAGCCATCGCCGCTCATAGTGGCGATCCAGTCGTCCGCCGTGTCCTTCTGGTTGTTGTGGTCGAGTCGCAGCTGGACCTTGCGGCGCAGGTCGGCCTCGTCCACACCGATGACCGTCGGGCCGGCCATCGTCAACTTGATGGTGGACGGGTCCCGCCCGACGGCCTTGCAGGCCTCGAGGATGCGTTCCTTGCGGGTGTTGAAGGTGTTGAGGCCGCCGAACACGTTCCACTCGTCGGCGTACTGCGCGGCGAGGCGCGGGGTCCGCTTCGGTCCGCCGCCGCCGATGATGATGGGCGGGTGTGGGCGCTGGGCCGGCTTCGGGTAGCCGGGCGCATCCTTGATGCTGAACAGCCGGCCTTCGTAAGAGTGGCCGACGCCGTCCGACCAGAGCCGTGTGCAGATCTCCAGCGAGTCTTCGAGCAGGTCGAGGCGGCCCTTGGCGTCCGGGAAGGGCAGGCCGTAGGCAACGTGCTCCTTCTGGAACCAGCCGCCGCCCATGCCGACCTCGATCCGTCCGCCGCTCATCTGGTCGATGGTGGCGACCAGCTTGGCGAACTCGCCGGGGTAGCGGAAGGTCATCGGGCTGACCATCGTGCCGAGGCGCAGGCGCCTGGTGTCCCGCGCGAGGCCGGCCAGCACCGCCCAGGCATCCGACGAGTCGGAGGTCAGCGGCACGTTCATCGGGTGGTAGTGGTCGGAGCGGAAGAAGCCGCCGAACCCGAGCGCCTCGGCGCGCTGCGCCAGGCTGAGCATCTCCTCGTAGGTGCCGCCCTCCTGGGGCTCGAGCATCACGAAAAAGCTGGACCGAGCGTCCGCCATGCTGTGATCTCCCTCTCGTCTCGTCTGGTGTCCCGCGCGGTAGTATCGCAGACGGGCACATGGGCGTCAGCGGGGATGACCCCTCCCCCGACCCCTCCCCGATGCGGAGAGGAGCGTTCTGGCCCTGGGCTGTCAGCGGGGGCCGGCGTAGGCTTTGATCGCGTCGTAGACGGGGTACGGGCGGAAGTCCGGCGAGACCATCCGGAAAAAGTACCAGGGCTGGCCTTCCCACGGCTCCGGCAGCTTGAAGAACCAGACGGCCATGACGCCCATCCACGGCCATTCCTGGCGGGCACGCTCGAAGGCGCGGACGGTGTACTTCGCCTGCAACGGCTCGCTGACGCTGCCGTAGGGGGCCGGGCCATCGTAGCCGGCGGGCGGGGCGTTCCAGCCCATCTCGGTGGCCCAGATCGGGCGGGCGGCGTCGCCGTTCTTGACCATCAGCTCGCGGACCACCAGCGTGCGCGAGAAGTTGACATCGCCGCTGGTCAGGCGAAGATCGTCCGGGCCGCTGCGGAGGCCGTACGCCTGGACGGCCAGCACGTCGAACGCGCCGCGTGCGCCATCGTCGTACATCTGCTGGAGGAAGAGCAATTCGTTGAGGGCGCGGTCGCTCTCCTCGATGGTCGGGGCCATCGCCGCCGAGAGCACGATGGCGTCAGGATCGGCCTCCTTGATACGGGCGTAGGCGATTCTCAGCAGACGGGTGTACTCGGCAGGATCGGGCGGCTGCTGGCCCCACTCGATGGCGAGGTTCGGCTCGTTCCAGATCTGGTAGGCGCGGATCTTCCCCTTGTACCGCGAGGCCAGCGTGTAGAGGAAGTCGCCGTAATCCTCGAAGCGGTCAGGCGGCGCCTGGTGCCACTCCTGGCCCGGCTCGCGGCTGGGGCGGGACCATTCGGGCGAGGTGTCCACCCGCGCGATGACCTCGATGCCGTATTCGTGCGCCAGGTCGACGACGTTGTCGTAGTTGGCCCAGGCGTCCTTGTTCCACTTCCGGTCCCAGTAGTCGCCCTTCGCGTCGCGCTCGATATCTTTCCAGGGGATCTGCTGCCGAATCCAGCCGATGCCGGCCGCGCGCAGCATGGTGAGGCTGCGGTGGCGGTCGTCGATGCTCACTTCCTGGTCGAGAAAGACGTTTGCGCCGATCCTGTTCGGCACCTGGGGGCTGACGGCGACCGTGTCGGCGGTGTCAACGCGCCGAGCCGTCAGCCGCGAGTAGGCCGCCACGATTCGGTGCTTCGTCTCCAGGTCGAGCCGATCCCAGAGCGGCTGGCGGAAGACGGCCAGCAGTCCGGCCAGGGTCAGCACGGCGACGAGGGCGAGGATGAGGGGACGGCGGGTCATAGATGGGGACTCGTGACGCGGCAGAGCGGTCGGGGGTTGAAACCCCCGCCTACCCTACACCGTCGCTCTGCGACGGACGAAAGGGATGACCGGCAAGCACCAAGACAGAAGCGTCGCGGAGCGACAGCAGGATGGTAGGCGGGGGTTTCAACCCCCGACGAGGCTCGCGGCGCGCCCGGCAGGAACGTCTTCACGCCAGCTCGCGGTAGGTGGCGAGCAGCCGGGCGGCGACAGCCTGCCAGTCGTAGCGCTCGCGGACGAGGCGGTCAGCCGCCGTGGTGAGCTGCTCGCGCAGGGCCACATCCCCAAGCAGCCGCACCATCGCCGAGGCCAGCCCAGCGGGCGTATCACCCGAGAGATAGTGTGTCCCCTCCACGGCGTCGATGCCTTCCATACCCATCGAGGTGGAGGCCAACGGCAGGCCAGCCGCCATCGCTTCCAGCGCCTTGAAGCGGGTGCCCCCGCCGCCACGCACGGGCAGCACGTAGACCGTCGCACGGCCCCAGTACGGATCGATGCTCTCGACGGACCCGGTGACGGCGATGCGCGAGTCCTGCTGGCCGCGCGCCACGAGGTCCGGGGAGGGGCCGCGCCCGACGATCAACGCACGCGTCTCGGGGGCTTCGCGCCAGACCAGCGGCATGATGCTGTCCAGCAGCCAGCGGACCGCATCGGCGTTCGGACGGTAGTCGAGCGTGCCGGTAAAGAGGACGGCCGGCTGGGCCGGCCAGCCCGTCCGCCGCGGGTAGCGTGACGGATCGATGGCGTTCGGGACCACCCGGTACTCGCCGCGCGGCTCCAACTGACCGAGGGAGACGGCATCATCCTCGGAGACGGTGAGCGTCCGATCCGCCATCCGGCAGGCCGTCGCCTCGAAGCGGGCGAGCTTGCGCACCTGGAGCAGCGAGTACAGCGCCTTGGGCAGCCGGGCGGGATGGGTGCGGTCCACCAGGTAGGCCCGTTGCTGGAGCAGGTACTCGACGTTGTGCTCGGAGAAGACGCGTCGCGCGCCCCGCGCCAGCGGCAGGTAGCGGGCCATCTCAATGCCCTCGATCTGCACGATGTCGTAGCGCTCCTGGGCGAGCATCGTCCGCAGCGTTTCGGCGAAGCCGTCGGACCAGCGACGGTACGCCATGTCCGGCAGCGGCGCGGTGAGCGTCCGAACCAATCGACGGTAGGCCGGGTGCGGCGGCACCGGCCGCAGCTCCACCCGCCGGCAAATGGACTGCAAGACTTCCAGATGCTCCACGCGCAGCGGCCGGTCCGAGAAGCTGAGCAGATGGACGTCGTGCTCGCGGGCCGCCGACTGCAACAGGCGGAAGTTCCGGAGGCTGGTGCCGGCGTCCAGCGGGTAGGGGACACGTGGCGTCAGGAAAAGCACCTTCACGGAGAACGGGGATACCAGGGGGGCGGGCCGGCATGCAAGCTCAGGTTCGAGGTTCGGGCGTGGGAACGGTCAGGTGAAGCCGTGCAACCTCTTGCTGTCATGCTGGGCGCAGCGAAGCACCTCACCCGCTGACGTGCATGGTGGCGGTCAGCAGGCGACGTGCTTCGCACGCGCATAGCGACTCCCGCTCCAGGCGCCGGAGCGGGGGGTGAGGTCTCGCTCCTACCGCTGGAAGTCGCGCTCGGCCTCGCCGACCAGCCGCTCCAGCATGTCGAGCGCCGTGTTGAGGTTCGCCTGGGCCTCGTCGTCGTCCGCCCCGCGTGTTACCACGTCGATCGGCAGGAAGCGCTGATTCCCGAGGGCGATGTACCCCTTGCAGTAGGTGCCCGGCACCGCCTCCATCACCTGCTGGAGCATCGGCGCAACCTCGGACTCCCACATGTCCACGTAGACGCGGTGGGTCAGCGCGCGGTGGGTGCCCTCGCCCTTGCTGAAGTACTCCTCCAGGAAGCGGGCGAACACAGCCTCCATCTCGCGCGGGGGGCCGGGCATCGAGAGAATGGTGCAGCCGTTCACGACGGTCCGCACCAGCGGCGCCCAGCCGGCTGGGCTGGCGTAGGCGGCTGCGCCATCGGGGATCGTCGCCATGCGCTTGAGGTTCTCGGTGTGCTCGTCAATGGAGATGCCGCGCCGCCGCAGGTGATCCTGCACGACGGCATCGTCAATGTGCGTGCCGACGCCCGCAAGCTGGGCGATCGAGGCGACGGTCAGGTCATCCGGCGTCGGGCCGAGGCCGCCGGTGGTGAGGATGGTCTGCGCGCCCCGCGCGATGGCATCCTCCAGCGCGTGGACGATGGCCGGCTGGTCATCGTCAAGAATGCTGACGCGCTGCATGGTGCCGCCGAGCCGCGTCACCTGCTGCGACAGCCAGAAACTGTTGGAATCCTGGATCTGGCCGATCAGCAGCTCTTTCCCGATGCTGAAGATCTCGACCGGCGAGGTCTCCCCGGAATGGTCGTCGGCTGGACTGCTCACGCTCCCGCTCCCGTGACAATGTTTCGGCAGTATAGCGCTGGCGCTGGCGCGCGGTTCTAGGTCGTGGGTCGTGGATCGTGGGTCGTGGATCGCGGGGTGAAAGCATGCGAGTCGCAACTATCATCCTGAGCGCAGCGAAGGACCTCACCCGCTGACCGTCAACCCTCGCGTCACCCTCCGAGCGTCAACGTCCGCGTCACCCGCTGACCGTCAACCCTCGCGTCAGCGGGTGAGGTCCTTCACATCGCTCGCAAGCTCACTCGTTCAGGATGACATACCCTTGCTGACTGCCGACCGCTGACCGTCAACCCTCGCGTCAGCGGGTGACGCCCTTCGCTGCGCTCAGCATGACATGGTGGGTACGCGCCGCTCACCAACTGCCGTCGGCTGAAAACTGACCACTGAAAACTGATAACGCATGGCTGACAACTGACGGCCGACGCTGGCCCTTCGCACCCCCGCCCACCATAATGCCCGCCGACGTCCCAACGTACCGCAACCGACGGAGTGGTCAATGCGATTTGGACTGCAGGTCAACCCCTACTTCTACGGCGATACTGGCAACCCCTGGGATCTCGTGGAGCCGGTCACCAGGGCGGCCGACGAGAGCCTGCTGGATTCGATCTGGGTCTACGATCACCTCCTGTACGAGGGCGGCTACCCCGGGCACCCGGACCCCGAGCCGGCGATGGAGTGCTTCACGATCCTCGGGGCAATGGCGGCCATCACGAAGCGCATCCGCCTCGGGCAGCTGGTCATCGGCATTCCGTACCGCAACCCGGCCCTGACCGCCAAGATGGCCACCACCCTCGACATGATCAGCCGGGGGCGCAGCATCCTGGGCATCGGGGCGGGCTGGCACCAGCGTGAGTACGAAGCGTACGGCTTCGGTGAGTGGGAGCCGGTCGGCGTGCGGATGAAGCGGCTCGAAGAGGCGACCCAGATCATCCTCAAGCTCTGGGGCGAGCAGCCGGTTGGCGCGTACCAGGGCACGTACTACAACACGCTGGAGCTGACCGAGAACCCGCTGCCGGTGCAGAAGCCCCATCCGCCCATCATGATCGGCGGGAGCGGCGAGAAGGTGACGCTGCGGCTGGTGGCGCAGTACGCCCAGTTCTGCAACGTCGGCGGCGACCCAGAGACGGTCGGGCGGCTGCTGGAGGCGCTGCGCGGCCACTGCGAGCGCCTGGGCCGCGACTACGGCGCGATCACGAAGTCAGCGTACACGATGGTGATGATCGGGAAGGACGAGGCGGAGGTCGAGCGGAAGCGCGAGGCGCTGAGCCGCTACATCCCGCGTCGGGGGGCCTCCATCGGCACGCCGGAGCAGTTGATCGAGGAGTTCCGGGCCTATGCGAAGGCCGGGGTCGAATACATGGTGTTCCGCATGCCCGACTGGACGGACCTCGACGCGCTGCGGCTGTTCAGCGAGAAGGTGATCCCGGCGGTGGCCGACCTGTAAGCTGGGTTTCGGGTTTCGGGTTTCGGGTTTCGGGTTTCGGGTTTCGGGGGCTGGCTGCCTGCCGAATGACGGCGCAGAAGGGGCGGCGCCACTGGCGCCGCCCCTTCTTGTTGGCCCAGCAGGAGCGTGTCTGCTCCCTGCGTGTCGGCTCGGATCAGCCCTTCACGCTGCCGGCCGTCAGGCCAGCCACCATGAACCGCTGTCCGAGCATGTAGATGATGACCACCGGGCCAGCCGTCAGCAGCGAGGCTGCCATCAGCGCGCCCCATGGCTGCACGTCGCCGATGATCAACTGCGCGAGGCCGACGGGCAGAGTGAACACCTCACTCGACCGCAGGAACGTGTAGGCGTACAGGAACTCGTTCCAGGCCTGCGTCACCGAGAACATGGTGACCGCCAGCAGGGCCGGCCGCACCAGCGGCAGCACCACCCGGAAGAACGCCCCGAAGCGGGTGCAGCCGTCGATCATCGCGGCGTCTTCCAGCTCCTCGGGGATGCTCCGGTAGTAACCCATCATCAGCCACGTCGCGAACGGCAGCACGACCGTCGGGTAGGTCACGATCAGCGCCCACGGGGTGTTCGTGAGCCGCAGCCCGGCCAGGATGGTGTACAGCGGGATGAACATCAGCGAGGTGGGCATCAGGTACGAGATCAGCACCGTCGTGCTGAGCACGCCCGAGCCACGCCACTTGAGGCGCACCAGGCCGTACGCGCCGAGGCTCGCCGCCAGCACCGAGACCGTCGTGCTTGCCGCCGAGATCATTACCGTATTCGAGTACCAGTTCACGAATGGGATCTGCGTGAACAGGTACCGGAAGTGGTCGAGCGTCCACGGATCGGGCCAGAACATGCTCTTGATCTGCTGGATCTGGAGCGTGGTCTTGAAGGCCGTGATGAAGATGAAGTAGAAGGGCAGCAGCTCAAACGCCACCACCAGGCCGAGCAGCACGTACATGACCGTGAAGCCGGCCTTGCGCGCGACGGCTGGCTTCACGAGCGGCTGCGTGCCAGCCGGGCGCACGGCGTTTGAGGCGGCCGAGAGGATGGTCTCGACCGTGTTGTTGACGAGCCAGAACAGCGCCAGCGCCGCCTGCCCGAGCAGCCGCAGCGGCAAGATCACCGCCATGGCGATGCGCCAGCTCAGCGGATCCTGTCCGTAGCCGCTCCGGTCCTCATCGCCGCGGTTCATCATGTAGCGGCCGAGGAAGAGGATCAGCACGAACAGCAGCGGCGCCACCGTCATCGCGACGGCGATACCAGCGCCGTAACGGAGGCCCTGCACCGCGTACTCATACGAGAGGATGGTGTAGATACGGGTCGCACCACCGGGGCCGCCGCCCGTCAACAGGTAGGTCAGGGTGAAGCTGTTGAACGTGAAGATCGTGTTCAACAGACAGGCCACGATGATGACGTAGCGCAGGCCCGGCAGCGTGATGTGCAGGAACTTCCGCCAGGCCGTCGCGCCGTCGATGGAGGCCGCCTCATACTGCTCGGCGTCGATCGCCTTGAGGCCTGCCACCAGCAGGATGATGATGAACGGCGTGCCCGCCCAGATGTTCACCAGGATGACGGACGGGAGCGCCGTGCCCGGGTTGCCGAGCCACGGCAGCCCCTGGGACATGACCCCCAGGACGTTCACCAGAATGTAGTTCAGCGCACCGAACAGCGGGTCCAGCAGGACGCGCCACGCGAGCGCCCGCACGACCTCAGGGATGATGTACGGCAGCAGCACCAGGCCGCCGAGCACCGAGCCCCAGCGCGGCACGTGGTGCAGCAGCAGTGCCGTCCCAAGACCGAGCCAGAACTTGATGAACACGGACGCTACCGTGAACACAATCGTCGTCTGGACGGCCCGCAGGAAGAAGTCGTCCTTCCAGAGGTTGGCGTAGTTGTCGAACCAGATGAAGTCGCCGACGCGCGGGCCGACAGCGTTGTGGAAGCTCAGATAGACTGCCCGCCCGAACGGGTAGCCGATCAGACCGAACAGCAGCAGGAACATGGGCAGGACGAAGATGTACGCGGTCGGCCAGTCCCGTCCCAGGAAGCGCTGCGAGGATTTATACCACGGTTGCGACGCGATCCCAGGGGACGCGCTGACACTCCGAGGGCGAGCCGTCGGGGCTGCCACGGTGACACCTCCGTCACACAGCTACTGGCGGGACCACCCAGGGGCCCGCCAGCACAAGGGGTAGAGCGGCGAGTGACGCCGCGCGGCCATGCGATGCGGCGCATCGGCCGCTGGCTCGTGTGTGTCCAGCAGGCCGATGCGCCGCGAGGCGTCTGGGCTTACTCGCCCTTCGCGCCGAACTCCTTGAACACCCGCACCGCGCGGTCGTGCGCGGACTTGACTGCGTCGGCCGGCGCCTTGCCGCCAAGCACCTCGCCCATCATGTCCGTCCAGAAGTTGGAGGACTCCAGCGCCGAGACCCACGGGTTCGGCTGGGCCGGGAACGCGCCGTTGCCGGTGTAGCCAGACGGGTGCGTCAGGTACTGCTTCCAGGTCTCGGTGACCCGCTCGGCAGCGGCCGACGCCTTGATCTCCGGCTCCTCCCAGCCCCACTCGTAGGCCGGGTAGACGTAGCCCGTGGAGATCTTGAACATCTCCTTCTGGACTTCCGCCGAGGCCATGTAGCGGATCAGCTGCTCAGCAGCCTCGCGGTTCTTGGCGTTCTTGATCACGAACCACCGCTTGGCCGCGCCGCCGGCTGCCAGGGCCTTGCCACCGGGGCCGGTGCCCTTCGGCGGGAGGATCAGGTAGGTGTCGTCCGCGACAGGGTTCTTGTCGACGACGGCCTTCGCGAACATCGTGCCCGCGTTCGACGAGAACGAGATCTTGCCAGCCAGGTACGCCTCGTTGTTGCTCGGGTCCGTCCAGGCGTTGACGCCCGGCGGCAGCATGCGCGCGTACTTCTGATCGCCGTAGATCTCCTTCAGGAAGGTCAGACCGTCGATGGCATACTGGCGGTACGGATCCTTGTTCAGGACCACCAGCTGGCCGGTCTCGTCGCAGAGCTGGCCGCCCCGGAAGAGCACGGCTTCCTTCACGACGGTCTCACCGTCACCCGAGCGGTTGACGGTCATGCCCCAGGACCAGGACTCCTTCTCCGGGTTCGTCGCCTTGAGCAACGCCTCGCGGGTGGTGTTCCAGTCCGTGAAGTCCTTGCGGAAATCGACGCCAGCCGCCTTCATCGCGTTCTCACGGACGAAGTAGCCGCCCGCGCGGCTGAAGTGCTGGACGGCCCACCACTTGCCCTCGAAGAACGACTGATCCCTGAACGCCTTGTACGGCTCGCCGAAGTCCTTGATGATCTGCTTCTGCAGGTCGTCCACGTCCTCGAGGACGTCCAGGAAGCGGAGGGCCGAGGTCGCCTCGGTGTGCGTGAGCACGTCCGGCGCATCGTTCGCCTGGACGGACGCCAGCAGCTTCTGCGAGATGTTCGCCGCACCCACGTACGACGCAACCGTCGAGAAGTCCAGCGGGTAGTCCATCATCTGAGCGAACTCGCGGACCTTCTTCTCGATGAAGGCGTTGTGCTCAGGATAGAAGTCCGCGTCGATGATGACCGACAGCTTGCCGTTGATCTTGACCTTGTTGAAGGTCGGGGCTGGCGGGGCCGGCCGCGAAGAGCCAACCGTGGCAGCACCAGCAGCCGGCTTGGCCGCCGGGGACGCACCGGCTGCCGGGGAGGCGCCTGCCGCTGGCGAGGCCGCGGGGGACGCTCCCGCGGCCGGCGACGCAGCGGCGGCGGGGGACGATGCCGCTGCCGGCGCCGCCGGGGCGGTCGTCGGCTTGGGGGCCTCGGCCGGCTTCGCCGTAGCCGCTGGCGCTGCCGGAGCCGAGCTGCAGGCCGCGGCGATCGGCAGCGCAGCCGCCGCGAGCCCCAGCCGCAGCATCGAACGACGGGACAGCCGCCGGCCGATCTGCTGACCCGCAGCAGAGTCCATAGACAAATCGCTCACGCGAATCCTCCTCGAACAAGTACGACCATCAGGGTCAAAAGGGGATGTCAACAATGGCACTGGGTGCAACAATGCTCTACTGAACGTCGACACGGGTCAGACTTGCGTCAACCCGGACGGGCACGGCACGAACGCCTTCGTCTACCTCTCTATGCTGCCGTTAGCGCAGACACATACCAGGTCGGCGGTACCGCCCCCGGTCGACAGCCATTGTCGCCGAGGCGCACTTCGCCTGCGAAACGTCCGTGATGACATGATACCCCACCAGTGGGAATACCACCGCGCATTATCAGCACGCCGGCTCTCGATGTCAAGAGGATGTCTTCAAGATCGACGGACGTTGTTGCCTCCCTGGTCAGCCCGCCGCGCTCCGCCGCGGCCTGCACGGATCTCGCTTGACGCGAACACTCCAATACGACACTATTGACGCACAATCGAGTGAGCAATGCTGCCGTCTTCTCCTGTACGGCGGTCCAATGGTGGGCCGTTTGCGACAGGGCATGTGATCCGGACTAGGCCAGCAACGACTGCTGGAGTGGGACTCGCGGGGAGGCGATGTTTATGGACGGACGGCCCGTTTCTCGTCGGCACTTTTTGCGCCTGTCGGCGCTGCTCGCTGGTGGCGTGACCTTGCTGTCCGCCTGCAGCAACCAGCCGGCCGCTGCGCCGGCCAAGCCGGCTGAGCCGGCCAAGCCAGCCGAGGCGGCGAAGCCCGCGGAAAGCAAGCCTGCCGCGCCGGCGGCCGCTGCTGCCCCGACCCAGGCCGCGCCGGCGTCGAAGCCGGCCGAGACCAAGCCCGCCGCCGGTGCTGCGCCCTCTGGCAAGCCGGTCAGCCCCATCGCGGCGGCTGGCGGCCTGAAGGAGACCACGCTCACCGTCATCATCTTCAGCGGTCCCGAGGCCGACGCCCACACCCGGCTTGCGCCCAAGTTCACCGAGTACACCAAGGGCAAGGTCAAGGTGCAGGTGGAAGAAGGCGGGCGCGGCGACGCCTACGATGCGAAGTGGATTCCGGGGCTCCAGGCGAAGACGACCGCCTGGGACGTGCTGCACGACAACGCCAACCGCTTCCTGGCGAGCGGCCCGGCCGGCTACTTCGTGCCGCTGTCTCAGTTCATGAAGGACAAGGAGCTCTTCGACGCCGAGGCCTACAACAACGACGACTTCCCGAAGGCCCTGCGGGACATCTTCTCCTACAACAACGAGCAGATGCTGATGGTCCAGGAGGCCAGCGGCCTGCTCTTCAACTACCGCAAGGATCTGCTCCAGAAGTACGGCGTGCCCGAGCCGCCCATCGATGGCTATGAGTGGGAAGCGTACCTGGGCCACCTGAAGACGATTCAGGAGGGGCTGAAGAAGGACGGCAAGACGGACGTCTTCCCGCTGCTGTTCGGTGCGAAGAAGCCGACGCACACCAACCACCAGATCGTCCAGAACGTCTGGGCGAAGGGCAGCGAGATCTTCGACGGCGTCAAGCCGCTCTTCGACAGCCCGGCAATGATCGAGACGACGGACTTCATGGTGGACCTGATCTACGGCAAGAAGTTCGTCACCGAGGGGGCCGTCGGCTACGAGTACCCGGACGTGCTGACCGGCTTCCAGAACGGCAAGGCGGTGACGGCGTTCCAGTGGAACGCCGCCGCGCCGACGTTCCTGGATGCCGCGAAGTCGCCGGAGACGGCTGGCAAGATCGGCTTCTCGATGCTGCCGTACTTCAAGGACAAGGGCAGCAAGGTCAACCGCTTCCATCCGTCGCCGCACGGCATCGGCGTCTCGGCGTACAGCAAGAACCAGAAGGAGGCGTTCGCCTACTGCGCCTGGTTCACCAGCCAGGAGATCGCCCGGGACTACGTGACGAACGGCGGCGGCTCCTCGGGGCGCGGCTCGCTGCTGACCGACAAGGTCGTGCTGGAGAAGAACCCCCAGTTCGCGGCGCTCAACGAGGTGCTGAAGCTGCAGCATCCGTACCCGCCGATGGAGCAATACAACTACGTCTACGGCACCATCCTGGCGGCCCACACCAACGCGATCTGGGCCGGCCAGGAGAAGTCCAAGGAAGGGCTGACGAAGGCGAAGGACGAGGCGATCCAGTACCTCAAGGAGCAGGGCGTCAAGCTGTAGCGCGAGAGCAACGCCGCCGCTCGCTCAGATCGTGCCCGGCCACAGCGATGCGGCCGGGCACAACGCACACCGCACCCTGGGAGCCCTCATGCAAGCCACCCACCCGCTCGACCGTGCCGGACAGGCGCGGTCGACGCGAGACTGGTCGATTCCGGATCGCTGGCTGGCTCACCTGCTGCTCTGGCCGGCGTTTCTGACGCTCTTCGGCGTCTTCGCGTACCCGCTGGCGTACAGCTTCTGGCTCAGCCTGCACGTCTACAACCTGACCCGGCCGCCGGTCTTCAACGGTATCGACAACTACCTGCTGATCGTGCAGGACATGCGGGTCTGGGAGAGCTTCGCGGTCAGCGTCCAGTTCGCCGCGATCTCGCTGGCGCTCCAGCTGGTGTTCGGCTTCGGCATCGCGCTGCTGCTGGCACGGGTGGTGCTGTTTCGGGGGCTGATTCGGACCATCATCATCATCCCGTTGATGCTGACCCCGGTGGTGCTCGGCCTGAACTGGAAGCTGATGCTGAACCTGGACTGGGGGATCATCAACTACTTCCTGCGGCTGCTCGGGTTCTCCGCCGTGAACTTCGTGAACAACCCGAGCACGGCGATGGCCTCGCTGATCCTGGTGGATGTCTGGCACACCACCTCGTTCACGGTGCTGGTGCTCTCGGCTGGCCTCGCGAGCCTGCCAGATGAGCCGTTCGAGGCGGCCAGCATCGACGGCGCCAGCGGCTGGCAGAAGCTCTGGTATCTGACGCTCCCGTTGCTGCGCCCGCTGTTCCTGGTGATCATCCTGTTCCGCTCGTACGAGCTGATCCGCGTGTACGACATCATCTTCGCGGTGACGGGTGGCGGCCCTGGCCGGGTCACGGAGACGATCTCGTTCCACATCTTCAGCCGGATGTTCCAGGGCTTCCAGCTCGGGTACGCCTCGGCGATCTCCTACGTGCTGTTCGCGGTCTGCCTGGCGTGGAGCATCCTGATCATCAAGACGGTCGGCACGCACGGCGCGGCCGATTGACGGGAGGCTGACGATGGTCGCGGTACCTGTTGTACGGTCGGCGGCGAGCCTCTCGGTGGTGGCGGCGCGGAAGCGTCGCGTCAACTGGGGCGACATGGCGGCCTACGCGGTCCTGGGCGTCTGGATGGTGTTCACGCTCTTTCCCGTGGTCTGGCTGCTGCTCTCCTCGGTCAAGGAGCCACAGGACGTCTTCGCGATGCCCCCGCAGTGGATCTTCAAGCCGACGCTCCACAACTACGAGGTGGCGCTCGGCCTGACCATCCCGACCGAGCTGGAGACGGTGACGGAGACCCAGGCCGGCACCGGCATGAGCCCGTTCCCGAGGTTCCTGCTGAACACGGCCATTGTGGCGGTCGGCACGACGGTCCTGGCGCTCGGGATCGGGTCGATTGCCGCCTATGCCCTGACGCGCTTCTTCCCACGCCAGCGCAATGGGCTGCTGGTGGGGGTGATGATCACCCGGCTGGTGCCGCCCGTGGTGATGATCATCCCGATCTACGTGATCTGGCGGAACTTCGACCTGCTGGACACGCACATCGGGCTGATCCTGGCCTACCTGACGTTCGCGCTGCCGTTCGTGATCTGGATGATGCGCGGCTTCCTGCTGGACATCCCGATTGAGCTGGAAGAGGCGGCGATGATCGACGGGGCGTCGCGGTTCCAGGCGCTGCTGCGGGTCGTGTTGCCGCTGGCAGCCCCGGGCCTCGCGGCCACCGCGATCTTCGTGATCCTGCTGGCCTGGAACGACTTCTTCTACGCCTTGATCCTGACCAGCGGAAACGCCCGCACGGTGACGCCGTACATCGGCGGGTTCATCACCGACAAGGCGATCCTCTGGGGCCGGCTGTACGCCAGCAGCGCGATCATCATGCTGCCGGTGCTGATCTTCGGGCTGGCGGTCCAGAAACAGCTCGCGCACGGGCTGACCGGCGGCGCGGTGAAGGGCTGAGTCAGGCGTCAGGAGTACTATCCGGCGAAACGCTGCCCCCCCAGCTGTCATCCGGAGCGCAGCGAAGGACCTCACCCACTGACGCGAACGTTGACGGTCAGCGGGTGAGGTTTTTCGCGTCGTTCGCAAGCCCTGCCCAGGGCGATTGCCTGTTCGTTGGTGTTCCCAGAACATGGTGATACGGGCAGTCGGGGGTTGATGAAGATTGACGAACTACCGCGGGAAACGCCCCCTCACCCCCCGACCCCCTCTCCCTGTGCGCGGGAGAGGGGGAGACACACGAGAGTTTCGTTCCTCCCCCTCTCCCGCGCACAGGGAGAGGGGGTCGGGGGGTGAGGGCCTTTACCACAGGAAAGAATCAATCGTCATCACGCCCCGACGATGCTGCACGACGCGCCCAGCGCGCAATCGCCCTGGAGCCGCGCACCAGGCTGCCGCTGACCTGACAGGCCTGTCCTGACGGTGCAGCCCTCGTCGTGTGGCGGGCGCTGGTCTAGAATGCCCGCGACGCGGTTCGGCAACGGCGCCGAGAAAGGCTAAAGCCATGTGCGCCGCCTGCGGCATAGCGACCCATATCCCCGATCCTGGCTTCGAGGAGCGCCCGTCTGCCGCCCAGCCGACGACGGCCGGCAGCACGTCCACCTCGACGGCTGCCCCTGCTGCCGCTGTGAAGGCTGGCGCCGGCGGCATGAAGTTCGCCGCCCTCCGCAACCCGGACTGCCGGTTCTACCTGTTCGGCACGATGCTCTCGATGATGGCCGACAACGTCGAGCACGTCATCTCGTACTGGGTGCTGTACCAGAAGTTCCACTCGCCGGCCCTGGCCGGCTTCGCCGTTATCAGCCATTGGGTGCCGTCGCTGCTGTTCTCGGTCTACTTCGGCTCGCTGGCGGACCGGCACGACTGTCGCAAGGTGATCCAGGTGGCCCAGGTGATGTACATGGGCGTCTCGGCGGCCTGGGGCTACCTGTTCTGGACGGACAGTCTGGAGATCTGGCACGCCGTCATCCTGCTGATCGTTCACGGCATGGCGGGGGCGCTGTGGTCGCCTGCCGAGCAGTTGATGCTCCACGACATTGTGGGGCGGGAGACGCTCCCGAGCGCCGTGCGGCTCAACTCGACCTCGCGCAGCCTGGGCATCCTGTGCGGTCCGGCCGTTGGCTCGGCGCTGCTGCTCGGTCTGGGCGAGACCTGGGGCATCTGGGCGAACGTGCTGATCTACCTGCCGTTGACGATCTGGCTGGTGGTCATGCCGTACACCGGGCACCTGCGCGACACGGCCGGGGTGCGTCGCCCGCCGATGACCTTCGCCGATGCGGTGCGAGTGCTCCGCGAGGTGGCCGACAACCCGACGCTCATCAGCATGGTGGCGCTCGGTGGGGTCAGCTCGCTGTTCATCGGGGCGGCGTTGGGGCCGCAGATGCCGGAGTTTGCGAGCGGCCTGGGCATCAACGAGGCCGGGCTGGTCTACGGTGCGCTGCTGGCTGCGAACGCGGCTGGAGCGGTCTTCGGCGGCCTGATCCTGGAGGGGACGGGCCTGCTGCGCCCGAACGCCCGCGCCGCGATGGTCAGCACGATCCTCTACAGCATCTGCATGATCGGGTTTGCGCTCTCGTACAGCTACCCGTTCTCGCTGGTGCTGCTGGTGCTGGCCGGCATGACGAATCTGGCGTCCCAGTCGATCGCGCAGACGCTGGTGCAACTCCTTGCGCCGCCGGAGAAGCGGGGCCGGGTGATCGGCGTCTACAACATGTCGAGCAGCGGGTTGCGGGCTGGCAGCGGCGTGACGGTCGGGGTGCTCGGCGGGTTCATCGGCATCCACCTGTCCCTCGCCACCAGCGCGGTGGTGCTCTGCCTGATCACGATGTTCCTGCTGGTCTACACGGCCCGCGCGGCCAGCCGCATGCGCCCGGCGACTGTGCCACTCCGCTCGACCTCGTAATTTCCTGCGCCCTCAGAGCGGCCGTACAATGGGAGCGGAGGGCGAGCGATGGCCAGTGTGATCCAGCACCCTGCGTCCGAGCCGACAGCCCCGGAGCTTGAGCTGCGCCTCTTTACGATTGACGAGGTCGAAGCGATGGTCCGTCAAGGGATCATCGGGGCAGACGAGCATGTCGAGCTGATCGAGGGGCAGATCGTCAAGATGAATCCACAGGGCACTGGGCATATCTGGGCGGTTACTGCTGTCATCGAAGCATTCGCTGGCCGCCCGGGACTGACATTCACGACCCAGGGCACACTGCAGCTTGCCGAAAGGTCGGGGCCGGAACCTGACCTCGTGATTCTCCGGGCGCAGACATCACGGCGTCGACGGCCCAGGCCGCGGGATGCCCTGCTCGTCGTAGAAGTAGCGAACACATCGCTTGGCTACGACCGGCGAACAAAAGCAACAATCTACGCCCGTGCTGATATCCCTGAGTACTGGATCGTCGATCTCAACGGCGAGCGCATCGAGGTCTACACCGAGCCGTCTGAGATCGGCTACCGAGTGCTCCGCGTGTACGGACGGGGAGAGCGGATCACACCCGGGTGCTCAGAGGATGTGCGTGTTGACGTGAGTACGGTCCTCGGGCCGGTTGGCGACGCCGAAGAGGACGACGATGACCAGGACAACATGCAGGCGTCAGAGGATGGGACGCCCCCGTCCACTGACAACTGAAAACCGAGAACGCGCTCACGCCAGGCGTGGGTCCACGATCCGCTCGCGCATGCCGCCGTATACCGAGCCGCGCACGCCGTCTCGGGCCAGGAAGGTCGTCGGGTAGCCGGGGTCGATGGCCGTTGCCGCGTCCAGCTTCGCCAACTGCTCGGGCGTCAGGGTCACGTCCAGGCTGGCGATGTTCCCCGCGATCTGCGCCTGATTCCGCCCGCCAAGGACCGGGATCGCGCCCATCTGGCGGACCCAGGCCAGGGCCACCTGGGCCGGCGGACAGCCGATCTCCTCGGCCACATCCACGACGCGGTCGCCGATAGCCAGGGTACGTTCGTGGAAATGGGGCACCTGCATGGCGTCGCCGCGCTTCGCCGCGCCGTCCGCCCCCTGCTGACGGTACTTGCCCGTCAGCAGCCCCGCCGCCAGCGGCGACCATGCCGTGACGCCAAGCCCGAGCGCCTTCGCCATCGGCAGGATCTCGCGCTCCGGGGTGCGCTCGGCCAGGTTGTACTCGATCTGGATGCCCACGAACGGCGTCCAGCCGCGCAGGCTGGCGATGGTGTTCGCCTGGGCGATGACCCAGGCCGGCGTGTTCGAGATGCCGACGTACAGCACCTTGCCCTGCCGCACGAGATCGTCCAGGGTCCGCAGCAGCTCCTCGATCGGTGTGATCTGGTCCCAGGCGTGAATCCAGAGCAGGTCCAGGTACTCCGTCTTCATGCGGCGCAGGCTGGTCTCGACGGTCTGGACGATGTTCTTGCGGTGGTTGCCGCCGGCGTTCGGATCGTCGCGGACGGGCGTCATGGTGGCCTTCGTCGCGACCACCAGCCGCTCGCGGTGCGGCCCGATCAGCTCGCCCAGGAACTGCTCGCTGGCGCCGAGCGTGTAGTTGTTGGCCGTATCGACGAAGTTGCCGCCGGCCTCCAGGAACGTCTCGAACATGCGGCAGCTCTCGTCGAAGTCGGCGCCCCAGCCGAGCACATCGCCGAAGGTCATCGTCCCGAGGCACAGCTCGGAGACGCGCAGGCCGCTGTTGCCGAGCAGGTGGTAGCGCATGGCTGCTCCCGAGTGGTCAGTGGTCAGCGGGTGGCCCGGCCGCAGCGGTCGAACGCCGCGAACGTCTGCCGGTACGACTCCCACACACTGACTTCCTCGTACGGGATACCCTGCTGCTGGCAGAACGGCCGCACGATGTCGTGGCACTTCCCGAGGTTGGCGCGCGGCATGTTCGGGAACAGGTGGTGCTCGATCTGGTAGTTGAGCCCGCCGAACGCAAACTCCGCGATGGGGCCGGGCAGGATGTTCCGCGAGCCGATCACCTGCCGCTCGAGGAACGAGAGCTGCGTGCCGTGCGCCCAGGTCGGCATGCCCTTGTGGTTCGGGGCGATGGTCATGCCGAGGTACAGCCCGCCGATCATGTTCGCCACGGCGAACGCGCCCAGCCACCACCAGCCAAGCCAGATGGTTGGCGTCAGCCAGATGACGGCGTTCAGCGCCAGGACGACGAGCTCCACCACCCGGCGCGACCCGCTCAGATCCTGGACGGCGTACCGCCAGCCCTCGCCGCGCATCACGACGCTGAGCATGGTGGTGACCACCGGCACGAACAGCCACGCCTGATACCGCACGATCAGCTTGCTCAGGCCCGTGCGCGCGGCGGCGTCGGCCTCGTTCAGCGTGAAGAAGCCGCCGAACGAGAGATCGGGGTCTTCCTCCTCGTCGTTCGTCTCGACATGATGGGTGTTGTGGCGTTCCTTCCACGACCAGAACCCGACGCCCACCACGAGGCTGAAGCAGAGCTGCCCGAGCAGGCAGTTCGTGTCAGCCTTCTTGAAGACCTGGAGATGGCCGCAGTCGTGGCCGATCATCGCGACCTGTGCCAGCCCGACGCCCATCACCGAGGCCGCCAGCACGGTCCAGACCCAACCCGACGGCAGGGTGAACAGCAGCCCCAGCCCGGCCGCCAGAATGGCGAAGCTCACCAGCGTGCGCCCGAGATAGTAGTCGTAGCGGCGGTTGAGCAGGCCGGCCTCCACAATCTTGCGGCGCAGCCGACGGTACGCGGCTGGCGAAGCATCGTAGGTGGGGCGGGCGGCAGCGGTGGGGGTGGCCAGCGGCGCGCCGGCCGGTGGCGGTGCGAGCAGCGCGGAACCGTTCGGCCGGATCGCCGGCTCAGAGAGCGTCATACAGGCACACCACGATCTCCCTCAGCGGGTAACGTTGGGCAGGCCGCCTCCACAGCGACTCGGCACGTAGCCGGCTCGCCGACAGCCCGCGCCCTTTGAGGGCCATCGCAGCGACGGGGTTATACACGCCACTGTGCACGTTTTGCCCTGAATCCGCTGACAGGAGCCGGCTGTACCGCGAAGATAGGTTGCCGAGGCGCAGTACGATGCGCCATCGTGCAGGCTGAGGAACGGCCCGCCCGCTCCGGTCGGGATGCCCGTCCGTGTGGCCTCCCGTGGCCCCGACTGGTCCTGCCTGGCCCCCGCGCGCAGCTCACCGAGGAGATGCCGCCATGACGTTGCCCGTCACCGTCGATTTTCACGCCCACGCCCAGAGCCCGAAGGCTGCCGAGCTGATCGCCGGCGCTCCGAACAACCCGGGCGGCGAGGCCAACCCGCACAACCACGAGCTTGCCCGCACCCGCTACGACCGCGCCTTCCGCGACATCTCCGTGCGGCTCCACACGATGGACCGCGAGCGCATCGACCTCCAGGCGATCAGCCCGGCCCCCAACTACGCCTACTGGGCCGACGAAGACCTGTCCGACAGGATCGTCACGGCCTCCAACGAGCATGTCGCGGAGATCTGTGCGACGAACCCGGATCGCTTCGCCGGACTGGCCCACGTCTCGCTGCAGCACCCGGCGCTGGCCGCGAAACAGCTCGTGACGGCGATGACGACGCTCGGGATGCGCGGCGTCGAGATCGGGACGCGCACCGAGGAAGCGGACCTGGACGATCCAGCGCTCGATCCGTTCTGGGCCGCCGCCGAGCAGCAGGGCGCGCCGATCTTCATCCACCCGGCCGGCACGACGCTCGGCAAGCGGGTGGCGAAGTACTACCTCGGCAACGTCATCGGGAACCCGCTCGACACCACGATTGCCCTGACCAACCTGATCTTCGGCGGCGTGCTGGATCGCTTCCCGACGCTCAACGTGGTGGCGGCGCACGGCGGCGGGTATCTGCCCTCGTACTTTGCGCGGACGGTCCACGGACACCAGGTTCGGCCGGAGCTGCACACCATCACCCGCCCGCCCACCGAGTACCTGCGCCGCATCTGGGTGGACAACCTCGTCTTCGAGCCGCTGTTCGTGGCCCACCTCGTCCGCGTGATGGGCGCATCGAGGATCGTGCTCGGGACGGACTACCCGTTCGACATGGGCCAGGAGAACCCCGTCGATCTGGTGGACGCCGTGCCGGGGCTGTCAGTCGAGGAGGCCCGCCAGATCAAGGGCGGCAACGCCATCCAACTGCTGCACCTCGGCTAACACGGAGTCAGGCAGATGGCCATGCCCCGACCGATCCTCCGTTCTCGGCCGCCGCGCCCGGGCTTCTCGGCGCGCGAGCCGTTCCCGATGCCCGAGCGGATGCAGCAGAACCTGCTCCGCATGTACGCCGAGATCGCGGAGCCGTTCGTCGGCATCACGACCGATGGGGCGGCTCGCCCGGACCTGTTCCATATCGGGCAGACCGGCATCTCGACGGCGTCGATCCTCGACGCCACCCGGCGGCCGATGCGGCGTTCGTGTACAGCGTGCAACATTCACTGTCATCCTGAGCGCAGCGAAAGACCTCACCCGCTGACGCGAGCGTTGACGGTCAGCGGGTGAGGCGTAAGATGATGCTGGGCGGGTGACGCGAGTGTTGACGGTCAGCGGGTGACACGAACGTTGACGGTCAGCGGGTGAGGTCCTTCGCTGCGCTCAGGATGACAGTGCGCCATGCATGCTGTGCTCTGCATCTCTCGTCCGTCGTCGCCTGCAGACCCAACCGTACGGAGGTCAGCGCGCCGGCGGCACAGGCCCGCCGGCCAGGAACTGGAGCGCATCCTCGCGGGGGCGTTCTGGGAGATCCGCGCTCGGGTACTCAGCGCCAGCCACCCGTGCGCCCTCGCGCCGCAGCAGGCTCAGGAAGATGTCCGAGCGCTCTGAGGGCGAGCGCCCCGCCAGCGCGCCCCACGGGCAGGCGTTGACCTCCGCCGCCGACGGCAGCACCCCGATCCAGATCCCCGTTCGCCGCAGATCCTCGCTCTCCAGCTCATCCCCGACGTACTGCTCCAGATCCTCCACCCCGAATGGGAAGGGCAGCGCCGGCGCGTCTGGCGTCGCCTGCCGCTCCGTCGTCGGGACGATGCACGGGGCCGGGCCAGTCGTCGCGACGGCCACGGTATCCTCGGGGTAGAACAGCGAGAAGGCGATGGCCGTGTGTGCGCCCCGGCCCTCGCCGTAGAGCAGCAGGCGCGGCGCGATGGCCTGCTCGCCCCAATCGTCGCCGGGCTGGGCCAGCTCATGGAGCAGCGGCAGTTGCTCCAGCATGTCCCCGACGACGGCCTCGGGGTCCGCCCACTCGTGGTAGGCGAGCGTCGGCGCGAGGACGGCCCAGCGGTTCCCCGCGGCGATCTCCAGCAACGGGCGAGCCGTCTCCGGGCCGGTCCGCTGCTCGTCATGGAGCACCAGCAGCAGTGTGATCGGCTCCGCGGGCGGGACGCCCGGCGGCACGTAGCGGAGGACGCCCGCGTCTGCCATCGGCTCGGCGGGGTTGGCCTCGCGCGAGGCGCGGATCGGCCCGGCGACGAAGACGGTCAGCGCGGCGGCGACGAGCAGCATGCCGCTGGCTGCCCCAACCAGCACCCGGTGGCGGTGGTGCCCCAGCAGGCTCGGCAGCAGCCCGTCGCTCACGTCCACCCCGAAGCCGGTCTCCAGCCGCTTCCACCCGACGACGATCGCCAGCGTCAGACCCACCGTCACCAGTTGCAGGATCGTGTTGCCGGTGCGGGAGCGGTCGTACAGGCTGGCGAGCGGCGTGATGTTGTAGACCAGCACGATGATCAGCAGGTGCGTCCCGTACGCTCGCAGCGAGGACACCCCCAGGGGCAGCAGCACCCAGCCCAGCAGCGCTCGCATCGGCCGCCAGCAGACCGTCACCAGGGAGTAGGTGAAGCCCGCCATGATGACCGTGGCCGCCAGCCGCCCGATGGCGACGGACGGCTTGTCGAAGACCTGAAAGTAGAGGTCGCCGGCCAGCGGCCCGAAGACCGGCCAGGATGCCAGCCGCCCGGTGTCGTGGGCGCGCTGAATCACGATCAGGAAGGCGATGCCCACCGAGAACAGCAGCAGCCACGCCTCGACGGGCACGCGCCGTAGCTGGCGAACGACCACCGAGCGGTAGTATCCGAGCACCAGCGCCGTGATGAAGATCACCTGCCAGCCGGCCACGGGGAAGTAGTAGGCGTTGGTGACCGTCCAGGGGATCGCCACCTGGTTCGGATAGACCTGGTGCACCAGCCAGACCGCCCACGAGCCGAGCAGCACCCACGGCCAGTGCCCGCGTGAGAGCGCCAGCAGCAGCAGCGGCGAGACGGCGATCAGCACGCAGTAGAGCAGCAGGATGTCGGTGCCGTGGTAGACGAAGTGCAGCGTCAGCGTGCCGACGACCAGCTCCACCGGATCGGTCAAGCCGAGGCCGTAGGTGCGGTCCAGCCAGAGCTTCAGCTCCGTGAACTGGAACAGCGTCACGAAGATCAGCGTCAGGCCGACCGTCACCCCGTAGAGGACGGACGCCCGCCGCAGGATCGGGTCGGCGGCGGCCATCCAGCCCGCGCGGGCGATGCGCGGGCCGTAGACCAGCCCGATGACCAGCCCGGCCAGCAGCACGAACCCCTCGGCCGCCGAGGTGACGAACCGGTTGCCCCCCGTGAACGGCGAGAACCAGGAGATGCCGGCGACGTGGTCACAGACCATCGCGAAGACGGCGTACCCGCGCAGGAAGTCCAGGCGCTGATCGCGCGCGCCGCTTTCGGCATATCGCCAGGAAGGGAGAAGGGGCATACGGTCGGGGGCAGTCGCCCGCCTGCTCCTCGAAATGTGGGCTGTTGGGGCGCGAGGGACGCCGGGTGCGGTGGACGCCGGGCGCGGAGGGTGGCGGCGCGCGCGCTCAATGGCCGCCGCGCTGTGCGCCTGCTCGAAGTATGCGGCTCAGTGCCCCCGGAACGCCTCTTCCAGCCACTCCGCCACGACGGTCGGGACCACCTTCGCATCGAGCAGCAGCGCGCCACGCTCGCCGCGTGCCAGCCAGCGCTCGACAACCGCCAGATCCTCTGCCCGGCGGATCGTTGCACCCTCGATGCCGGCGGCTCGCGCCAGCGCCGCGACGTCCACGTCCGGAAACTGCACCAGCTCGACCGGGTGGCCCATCGGCCCGAAGTGGTGGACTTCTGCGCCGTAGGCCGCATCGTTGTAGACCACGATCAGCATGTGCAGCCCGTACCGTGCGACCGTCTCCAGCTCCGGCAGGGCCATCATCGCGCCGCCGTCCCCGAGCGCTGCCACCGTCAGCCGATCCGGCCGCGCGATGGCCGCCCCGATGGCGCTCGCCAGTCCCAGCCCGACCGCCTGGAACGCCTGCGTGAAGACGAAGCCCTGGGCGTCGGGCACGCGCAGGTACATCGAGGGGTAGCCCATAAAGTGGCCGGAGTCCACGGCCAGGGTGCGCTCGTCCGGCAGGAGATCGTCCAGGAGCCGGGAGAGCGTGCGCGGATCGATGTGGGTCTCGGTCCCGGCGTCCTGGCAGGGCGTGGCCTTCCAGGTTCCGGCCGCGATCTGCTGGCGGATCGCCTCGCTGCGCCAGTGCTCTGCCCGGAACAGGTCCGGGCCGCGCCGCTCGACCTTGTCGATGAGGGCGGTGACCGCCTCGCCGGCATCGCCGAGCAGGGGGATGTCCACGCGGGTGTGTGCGCCAATCATCTCGGCCTCGCGATCGATCTGGATGACGTGTGCGTCGGGGCCGAGCAGCCGGCCGTGACGGGTCGTCCACATGTTGAGGCCCGCGCCAACGCTCAGCACCACATCGGCCTGAGCGATCAGCTCGACGGCGGCCGGCGAGGCGAACCCGCCGGAGATGCCCACGCACCACGGATTCCCGGCGAAGAGGCCGTTGCCGTTGGCGGAGGTCGCCAGCAGCGCCCCACGCAGCTCCGCGAGCCGCTCCAACGGTTCGCGGGCGTCGGCCAGCACCGCGCCGCGCCCCGCGATGATGAGCGGCCGACTGGCTGCGAGCAGCAGGTCGGCCGCCTCACGGATGGCGGCCTCGGCGGGGACCGTCGGGCGAAGGCGCGGCGCAGACGGCACGCTGGCGGGCGCAGGCGGCGCGTCGGCCGCCTGCACGTCGAGCGGCAGCATCAGCACGACCGCTCGCCGCTCGCGCTGGGCGCGCAAGAAGGCGCGAGTCACGTCCGCGCCGGCCGTAGCGGGGCTGTGCAGCCGCTCGGCCACCGCCCCGACCGACCGTACCAGGTTGTCCTGCTCGATGCGGAAGTTGGAGCGCAGCGCCGACGCCGCCGTGTCGGCCGCCAGCACCAGCAGCGGCGTCCTGCTCTTGGCGGCCTCGGTCAGTCCGGTCATGGCGTTGGTCAGGCCCGGACCCTGGTGGACCGTGCAGACGCCGACCTCGCCGCTCACCCGGGCGTAGGCGTCGGCCATGGTGATCGCGCCGCCCTCGTGGCGGGCCGCCGTGAACGCCGCGCCGTGCTCCAGCAGCGCGTTGGTTACCACGAAGTTGCCGCTCCCCAGCAGCCCGAACACCTGGCGCACGCCCAGCTGCGCCAGCACCAGCCCGACCAGATCCGCGACCTTCATGGCCGGCCTACCTGCTCACCAGCGCCAGCACCCGGGCCGGGCTGCCCGAGCCGCCGACAATCGGCAGCGGCGCCGCGATCAGCACCGCGCCCGTCGCCGGGAGCTTCGCGACGTTGGCAAGCTGCGTCAACCCGTACTTGCCGGCCCCCAGCAAGAACGCGTGGCAGGGAAACGGCGGATCGAAGCTGTGGGCCGTCCCGGCATCCGTGCCGACCGTCTCCACACCAACCCCGAGGATCGGCTGCTCGGCCAGCCAGCGGGCACACGCCACCGAGATGCCGGGCGTGTGCGGGCCGGTCTCGTTGGCGTTCAGGAAAGCAGCCTGATCGTCGGCGCGGGCGTCCCAGCCGGTCCGGTAGATCACCCAGCCGCCGGCCGGCAGCGGCCCATGCTCGGCCTGCCACTGCTCCAGGTGCGAGATCTCCAGCAGGAAGTCCGGATTGGCGGCGCACTCGGCGCTCTTGTCCACCACCACAGCCGGCCCCACCAGTTGCGCGGCTGGCACCCGCGCCACGTCCAGGCCGTCGCGCCCGGTGATCCAGTGGACGGGCGCGTCAAAATGCGTTCCGACGTGCTCGCCAGCGGAGAAGTTGTTCCAGTACCAGGCTGGGCCGCGCTCGTCATAGCTGCTGATCTCGGAGAGCGTGAAGCTGTTCGTGTTGGCGAACGGCGGCGGCAGTTGGATGATCGGGGTGCGCTCCGAGAGCGGCGCGGTCAGATCGACGACCTCGACGCGCCCCTGCGCGAGATCGGCCAGCAGACTCGTCAGCGTAGACATGAGCCCCTCCTCACGGTGCGGAGGTATCGTCGCAGCCTGGGCGTCGGCCGGCAAGCATCCCGCGGCGTGTCCCCTCAATGCCTGTCCCCTTCGGACCAGGGCAGTTGCATGCTCGTTGGTGTTTCCACATCGTGGTACGACGGGCAGTCGGGGGTTGAAACCCCCGCCTACACGCATTCAGTCGCTGCGCGACGGACGCCGGGAACGGCAGGGACTGGTGCGACTGGAGCGTCGCGAAGCGACTGCAGGATGGTAGGCGGGGCTTTCAAGCCCCGACCACTCCGCGCGACCCGCCCAACGTGCAATCGCCCTGTCCCCTTCGGACATACCGTCAGGAGCGGGCAGGGTATATAGTCCATAGTGGTGCGGTCACAACAACGCTGTCACGTCACGCGCGGGGCTGAACGTCCCTACGAGCGCGGTGGCGTGCGCCTGGCCCGCTCTCGAACGATCTAGAGGAGCATCTGCGTGGAGCTAGGGCTCATCTCAGCGGGCCTCACGATTATTCTGATCGATCTGGTCTTGAGCGGCGACAACGCCGTCGTCATCGGCATGGCGGCCCACCGGCTGCCAGCCCAGCAGCGCCGCTTCGCGATCCTGTTTGGCGCGGGTGCCGCCATCATTTTGCGAATCGGGCTGACGGCCGTCGCCACGGTCCTGCTCCAACTGCCCTGGCTGCGCCTGATCGGCGGCGGCCTCCTCTTCTTCATCGGGTTCAAGCTGCTCAAGGAAGAGGAAGAAGTGCATGAGGGCGTCACCGGCTCCGAGCGGCTGATCGAGGCGATCTCCACCATCGTCATCGCCGACGTGGTGATGAGTGTGGACAACATCCTCGGCGTGGCGGCGGCGGCGCACGGCGACTTTGCCCTGCTGATCTTCGGGCTGGTGCTCAGCATGGCCATCATGCTGGTGGGCGGCAACCTGATCGCCTCGCTGATCGACCGTCTCTGGTGGCTGGTCTACCTGGGCAGCGCCGTCATCGTGTGGACGGGCGCCGAGATGCTGGTGGCCGATCCTGCTATCGAGCACCTCGTGGGAGAGCACAGCCCGCTCACCATCCCGTTCGCCATCGTCTGCACGGGGGTGGTCATCGGCGCGGCCCACTACTTCCACCGGCATCGCCCGCGCCAGCGCCGGCTGCGCCAGCAATTCTCCGAACGGTAGCGTCCACCGCGCTCGCCCCCATCCTCGCCCCCATCCTCGCCGTGCCCTCAGCCGGCCAGCCCGGCCCGACGAGCGCGCCGCCGCCGGCCGTCAGGCGTCCGCCACAGTCAGGCGTCGGGCGCGGAGCGGCCCGAGAGCGCATCGACCGCGCGGGCCAGGTCCGCCGAGCGGTACGGTTTGGCCAGGATCTCGTTGATCCCGATGGCGCGTGCGGCCTCGGCGTCGATCCCGGCGGCCCAGCCGGTCGCCAGCACGATGGCCAGCTCCGGCCAGCGTGCGCGCGCCTCGGTCGCCAGCTGCCAGCCGTTCATGCCGGCGCCAAGCCCGACATCCGTCAGCAGGATGTCGAACGGCTCCCGCGCGAGCCGCTCGAGCGCCGCCTCTGCCGACTCCACCGGCTCGGCCTGGTGCCCAAGCTCGGAGAGCATCCGGCTGACCATCAGGCGAATCCCCGGATGATCGTCCACCAGCAGGATGCGACGGCCGGACGGCCCGCTCGCCGTGCTGGTGGGCAGCGGGGCCGCCTGAGGGGCGCGCAACGGAAACTCCATGCGGATAGTGGCGCCCTGCCCCGGCGCAGACTCGACCGTCACCTGCCCCCGGTGCCGCTCGACGATCCCGAAGACCATCGCCAGCCCGAGTCCCGTCCCCTGCTCGCCCTTGGTCGTGAAGAACGGCTCGAAGATCCGCTCCTGGATCTCGGGCGGGATGCCGATGCCGCTGTCGCGCACGTCCACACGGACGCGCGTCCCCACGATACGCGCCTCCAGCACGATCTCGCCGCCCGCGGGCAGCGCATCCACGGCGTTGAAGATCAGGTTTGTGAGCGCCTCGCGCAGCGTGGACGACCAGCCGTCGATCACCGCTCCAGGATCGGCCCGGACGTGCAGCGCGATCGGCCGCCCTTCGGCCTGGGCATCGTGCCGCCAGCGCGGCGCGGTCAGCTTCGCCACGTCGTCCAGCAGCAGTGGCAGGTCAATCGGCTCGGGGGCCGTCTCGACAGGCGCCCGGCTGAAGGTGAGCAGCCGCTTGACCGTCTCGCCGCCGTCGTAGGCCGCCTGCGTGATGATCCGCAGCATCTCGCGGACCTCCACCGTGTCCTGCCGGGGCGAGTGTTGGAGCGCCTCGCGCACCATCTCGGCGTAGCCGGTCACCAGCGCGAGCGACTGGTTCAGATCGTGGGCGACGCCGCCGGCCATCTGCCCGAGCGCCCGCAGCTTGTCGGTCTGCGCGGCCCCCCGCTGGCGACGGCGCTCCTCGCTGATGTCCTGCAACACGCACACCACGGCCAGCACGGCAGCGTCTTCACGGATCGGCGCGACGCTGATCCGGACCGCGCCGAGCGTGCCGTCCTGCCAGGCGACATCGATCTCCTCGCCGGGCACCGCCTCGCCGGTCGTCAGGGCACGCCACAGCGGCCACTCGTCCGGGCGGTACTCCCGGCCGTCGGCGTGAAACCCGCGCCACGGGTACGTGACGGGGCGGTGTAACAAATGGTCGGCCGTCTCGGAGCGCCACATCTGCAAGACGTGGTCGTTGACGAGCAGCACCTCGCCGGACGGCGCACCCGCGATCAGCACGCCGACCGGCAGCTGGGCGATGACGGCCTGGAGCTGGCCGCGCTCGCGGCCCAACTGCTCGGCCAGTTGCCGCCGCTCCTCGGCCAGCCGCGCCTGCTCCGCCTGCCGCTCCACCAGCGTCCGATGCAGCCGCGTCACCCGCTCCGCCGCGATCATCCGTGCCTGGAGTGCGTCCACGGTGAACGGCTTGTTCAGGAAGTCGTCTGCTCCAGAGTGCATGCCGGCCAGCACGTGTCGCGGCTCGTTGAGGACCGTCATCAGGATGACGTACACGTACGGCGTGGGATGGTCGGCGGTGGTCAGCGCGCGCACGCGCTGGCACAGCTCTGGACCCTCCATGCCGGGCATGCGCCAGTCGCTGACGATGACATCCGCCCCGTGCTCCTCGAAAAGGCGCAGCGCCGTCAGTCCGTCCTCAGCCACGCGACATGCGTACCCCAGGTCTTCCAGGGCAAGCTGCAACGCGAGGCCAATCGCGCGGTCGTCGTCCACGATGAGCACGCTCATGGGATGGGGGGTGGCCGTGCTCACGCTGACGCCCCTGGCGGCGGCGGCAGGAACTGGCTCACGGTCCGGAGCAGCTCGTCCAGGTCGAACGGCTTGGCGAGATAGCCGTCGGCGTCGATCTGCGCGGCGCGCGCCGCTGCATCTTGCGCCGCTGAGAGCACTACGATGGAGGCGTGCGGCCCCGGGCTGCTGCGGTAGGCCCGCGCCAGCTCCCAGCCGTCCATGATCGGCATCCGCATGTCCAGCAGGATCAGGTCGGGCTGCTCTGAGGCCAGCCGCTCCAGGGCCGCCCGGCCATGCTCCGCCATCACGACCCGGTACCCTTCGTCGGCCAGCACCATGCTGACGACGGTCCGTATCGCCTCGTCGTCATCCACCACCAGGATCGTCGGCGGCGCCGGATGGCCGGCCTGTTGGCGGTGCTGGGCAAGCGCCAGACTGCCGGGTGATGGGCTTCGCATAGGCCTACTGTACCGTCCCGGCCGACGCACTCGCGCGGCCCGCCTGGGTGGGGAGCGTGACGGTGAAACAGCTTCCACCATCCGGGGGTGACTCGACGGCGATCTCGCCGCCGTGCAGCTCGACGATCTGCCGGCTGATGTAGAGGCCCAGGCCCATGCCCGAGGTGGAATTGTGCTCGCGGGCCTGGTAGAAGCGGTCGAAGATGTGGGCGCGGCTCTCTGCTGGGATCCCGATGCCACGATCGCGAATCGAGATCTGGGTGACGGTGCAGTCCGCGTCTGGCTGGCGAATCGTCACCTGAATGTCTCCGCCCTCCGGGCTGTATTTGATGGCGTTGTCGAGCAGGTTCGTCAGCACCTGCTCGATGCGGAGGGTATCGATCTGCGCCAGCACGGTGTCTGGGCTGTCCAGTGAGATGATGTGGCGGCTGGTCCGCACCTGGATGGCGTCTGCCACCATCCGCACCACCACCACGAGGTCCGCGGGCTCCAGCGCAACGGTCAGCCGCCCGCCCTCGATCCGCGAGAGGTCGAGGAGTTGATCGATGAGCCGCGAGATCCGGTGGGATTGCTGATCGATGGTCGCCAGGGCCATCCGCAAGCGTTGCGGCTCGACGCTGCCGTGCTGATCCAGTTGGCGCAGCAGCAGCTCGGCGAAGACGCGCAGGCTGGTGATGGGCGTCTTCAGCTCGTGGGCGGCCACGGAGAGAAACTCGTTGCGGGCGCGAACCGCCTCTTCGGCCTGGGTCCGCGCGATGCGCTCCTGCACCAGCAGGTGGGCACGCTCGGCAGCCGCTCGCTGCTCGGTGACGTCGCGGATGGTACTCATGACGATGAGGCCGTCCGCCGTCTCCATCGGGCTCAGGCTGATCTCGACCGGGAATTCGGCGCCGTCAGATCGCAGCCCGATCAGATCCAGACCGGCGCCCATGGGGCGGGTGCGCGGCGCGTCAGCGTAGGCGTCGCGCTCACGAACGTGCGCGTGACGGTAGCGCTCCGGCACCAGCAGCTCGACGCTCTGACCCAGCAGCCGCTCACGCGGGTAGCCGAACAGGGCTTCCGTCTGCGCGTTCACCAGCCGTATCGTGCCGCTGCTGTCTGTGATGACGATGGCGTCGGGCGCGGATTCGAGCAGGGTGCGGAAGCGCGCCTCCGCGCTCTTGCGGTCGCTGATATCGCGGATGGCGCTCATGGTGAGCGGCCCGAACTCCGTCTCAACCGGGTTGAGGCTGATCTCGATCGGCAGCTCACGGCCGCTCTTGTGGAGGCCGAACAGCTCCAGGCTCGCCCCCATCGGGCGGGTGCGCGGATCGGCGAAGTAGCCCTGCCGGTGCCCCTGATGCGCGGCCCGGAACCGCTCGGGTACCAGGAACTCGACGGGCTGCCCCAGCAGCTCCTCTCGGGCGTACCCGAACATCCGGAACGTCTGCAGGTTCGCCAGCACGATGTAGCCATCCTGGTTGACGCCGACCATCGCATCGGGCGCAGCGTCGAGGAGGCCGCGCATGCGTGCTTCGAGGGCCTCGGCCTGCTGTCGATAGATGACTGACTCGCGCGCCGCCGGTACCGCCTCGCTCATGGCACGTGTCTCACCATCCGCGCGAGATTCCGCGACTGTCCGCCGGCACACATGCAACCGGAACACCCTGCGCCATGCTGCACAGACGGACAGGCTGGGGCGAGCCTTGTGGACACTATTGCGCGCATCAGACACGCTGTCAAGGCCCGGGCGCACGCTCAAGACCGCGCCGCATGTCGCGCGCATCCGCGCGGCTATCCCATGCCAATGCCTCCGAGATATGCGCATGTCCGTCGCGCAATCGGGAGTGGCACATCGAACGCACAGGGGTAGAGATCGTGCTCGACAATGGCGTACCCATCGAAGCCCTGTGCTGTCAGCAGGAGTTGGAGCGCCGGAAAGTCGATGACGCCATCCGCCGGCTCGCAGAAGACGCTGGCAGCCACCGCCTGCGGAAAGCTGAGATCCTGGGCGTGGGCGTCGCGCAGGCGTGCGCCGTGCACCGTCTTGATATGGAGGTACGGGATGCGCTCTGGGCGCCGCCGCATCAGATCGACGGAGTCGCCGTCGCGGTAGGCGTAGTGGCCGGTGTCCAGGCAGAGGCCCACCAGCGAAGGGTCTGTCTCGTCCAGGTACCGCTCAACCTGCGCCGCCGTCTCGACGTGCGAATCGGCGTGCGGATGGAAGACCACGGTCTGCTGGCCGCCCGAGCGCTCCTGGGCCAGCAGACCGAGCCGGTTGGAATGCTCCACGAGGCGCTGCCAGCCGGATGCGTCAAGCTCACGCGGCTCGCGGTCCGGGCCAGTCTCATCGCGGTAGGCGGCTGGCAGCAGGACGAGGTAGGCGCCTCCCAGCTCGCCGATCAGGTCGCCCACCCGGCGCACCTGCTCTTCAAGATCAGGCAGCGCGTCTGCGTGATGGATCGGGCCGCCGAACGTCCCGCCCGAGAGCGAGAGTCCGCGCGACTCCAGCTCCCGACGGAGGACCGCCGGGTCCGTCGGCAGGTAGCCGTATGGCCCCAGCTCGATGCGCGTGTAGCCCGCCTCAACAACCTCGTCCAGGAACCGCTGCCAGGGCGTCTGAAGATCGTCCTGCGGGTGCCAGACGCCCCACGAGTCCGGGGCGGTGCCGAGCTTGACCGCCATACCTGCCCTCCCTGTCGCCCGGAGCGACGAGGGAGAGTCTAGCGCAGGCGAGGCCCGATGGGTTTCGGGTTCTCAGTGATTGTGAAATCATGCAAGTCGCAATTGTCATCCTGAGCGCAGCGAAGGACCTCACCCGCTGACCGTCAACGCTCGTGCCACCCTCCGAGCGTCAATACTCCCGTCGCCCGCTGACCGTCAACGCTCGTGCCACCCTCCGAGCGTCAATACTCCCGTCGCCCGCTGACCGTCAACGCTCGCGTCAGCGGGTGAGGTCCTTCGCTGCGCTCAGGATGACATGGGGAGTTGCGTGTTTGCTATGAGCGTACTGCGCATATCAGGCAGCACGCTTCCACGATCCACGATCCACGATCCACGATCCACGATCCACGATCCACGATCCACGATCCACGATCCACGATCCACGCGTTACCGCTTCTTTGGCGTCGGGGTCGGTGTGGCCTTCTTCGGGGTGGGCGTCGGGGTTGCCGTCGCCTTCTTGCTGCCAGACTGCTGCGGTGGGTTCGCCACCGGCTGCGGCTGGTTCATGATCGGGGCGTCGGACGCCGCTGCCGCCTCGACCACCTGCGGGCCGGGCACCGGGATATCGTCCAGCGAGCGGTACGCGGCCATCACGTTGCCGTCTGTCCGCTCCACCAGGATGACCGGATCGCCGCCCACCACGTAGTCGGCGCGGTCATGCTCGTTCGAGTTGGCGGTGGCCGGCGCGAGGCCGATGGTGTACTTGCCGCCCGCTGCCGAGATCGGCTCGGCGTCGCCCCACTTGCTGACCTTGAGGGCCTGTCCGCCCTGCGCGTCAATCGTGGCCGTGGAGCCGCCCGGCGACATCGTCCAGAGCACCGTCACCCGCTCGCCCGCGCGCTGCATCACCACCCGCGTCACGCCGCTGGCAGCATCCTGGGTCAGGGAGGCGTTGTGGACGCCCGCGAAGTAGCGGGTCGCCACCTGATAGGACGTGAACGCCGGCCGCGTCGAGCCGTCATTGCGCAGCAGGCCGAACGGCTCGCCGCCAGCCTCGAAGTCGGTGCCGTCGATCGTGCGGTTCACGCCGATCCGCTCGACGCCCAGCCCGACATACGTCGCGAACGCCTGAATGATGTAGCTGGCCTGCTCGTCCATCGAGGCGCGGAAGTTGGCCTTCGGCGCGCGCCAGATCGCGTCATCGTAGGGGATGGCGTTCGTCTCGCCGATCCAGATCGGCTTGCTCATCATACCGCGCGCCGCCATCTCCGCCCGGTACCAGCCAACGATGCGGGGGATGTCTGCTGCCCGGCTGTAGAGGTGCAGGTTGGCCGCGTCAAAGTAGTAGTTGTTCGCTGCCGCCTCGGGATCGGCCTTCAGCAGGTCGAGCATCCGGCTGATCGTCGCGCCGTAGTCGTACCACCAGGCTGCGCCGAACGGCAGGACCGTCGCATTGGGGTTGCCGGCCTTGATCGCCTTGTACGCTACCTTCTGCAGTTGGACGTACTCCTCCAGCGAGCCGTTCCAGGTCGCCCACTGCCCGTGGGAGATATCGACCTCGTTCCAGATGATCCAGGTGTCGATACGTCCCTTGTAGTGCTGCGCCATCAGGCGCATGAACTGGCCCCAGGTGTTGTCCGGGTGATCGTAGGGCAGGTAGAGACCGTTCGGGACGCCATTGCGCGAGCCGTCTGCGCTGGCCCACGGCGGCGTGTTCAGGACCGCGCCGACCAGCAGCCGGCCGCGATCCGCCTCGTTGTTGATGTAGGCATCCTGGTCCGTCGCGAACAGGTTCAGGCCGCCAGGGCCGTCCTTCTGCATCTCGCTCCACCAGAACAGGATGCGGGACCAGCCAGCACCGGCACGGTCGGCAGCTTCGGCGGCGCGCCACGCCTCGTTGAGGCCAAACCGCGAGTCACGGGTGATCGCAGCGGCCGGGGTCGCCTGGGCGGCTGGCGTGGAGAGCGGCGCGAAGACCAGCCCGACGACGACCACAAGCAGCAGGAGGCGGGCAGCCGTCTGGGCGAGCGGACTGCGCCGAAGACCGAGGGGTGACACGTCGGTGACCTTTCTGACAGCCAGAGCGGGGAGGGTATGAGGGGAGATCGGTGCGCCCGCCGTGATGCGGACGAGACGCCGCTGCCAGCATGGAAAACGTGTGATGGTCACCGGCGGTGACGAAGTTATGGCAAGTAGCCCAGGTGGGCTGCACCATATCGGCGCAAGTCTGGCGTGGCCGGTGGCCGTGGACTCAGGGTCGCGGCCACGCGCGTGGCCGCGACACCGTACTTCTGGGGCCGTCAGGGTGACGGCCCCGGGTCAGTAGCCGAGCGCCGTTGACGGGGTGAACTGGTTCACGCCGCCCGTCAGCCGGCCGTTGGCATGGTCGATGGCGATGCCGTTCGGGCGGGCGAAGCTGAAGGTCGGGCCGCTCTCCTCGACCACGTCAAGCTGATGGCCCATGCCCGCCAGTTGCCCGAGCACATCCTCGCCCAGGCGGGCCTCGGCCAGTGTCGTCGGGCCCTCACAGTGGATGCGCGGCGCCGTGACGGCGTCCTGCACGCCCATCCCGAAGTCCAGCACGTTGACGATGCTCTGGAGCACCGCCGACATGATGCGCCGCCCGCCCGGCGCGCCCAGCGCGAGGATCGGCTGCCCCGCGCCGTCGAGCACGATGGTCGGGGTGGGCGCCCAGAAGATGCGCTTGCCCGGCTCAATCGAGTTGACGGTGCCCGGCTCCGGGTTGAACCACGTCATGCCGCCGTTCAGGGTCACGCCGGTGCCGCGCGGCATCACCCCGGACCCGAACAGCTCGCCGAGGGTTGTGGTCAGCGTGACGACGTTCCGGTCGGCGTCTACGGCGGTGAGATGGGTGGTGCAGGTGTCGCCGCCGTCGCCGCCGGCTGCGCCGACCAGGGCCGGGCGGCGGGTCTCCTGGAACGCCCACGGATCGCCCGGACCGACGTTCGGGGTGGCCCGCTCGGGATCGATGGTGCTGGCGAGGTGCTGCGCGTACCCTTTGGAGAGCACGCCGTCGAAGGGGACCGTCTGGCGGTCGGGATCCGCCAGGTGGGTCAGCCGGTCGAGGAACGCCCGCCGCAGGGCCTCGGCGATCAGGTGCGTCGCGCCGGCCGTGCCCGCCCCACACGCGGCCAGATCGAACTGCTCCAGGATGTTGAGGGCCTGGTACGCCGTTACGCAGCCGGAGGCCTTCGGGATGCCGTGCAGGGTGTAGTCGCGATAGGTGGCGGCGAGCGGCTGGTCGAACTCGCGGACGCCATGATCGGCGTAGTCTGCGAAGTCCTCCAGGGTGAGCATGCCGCCGTTGGCCTGGAAGTCGTCCACCATCATCCGCGCGATCTCGCCGCGATAGTAGGCGTCGACGCCGCCCTCAGCCAGCAGCGTGAGCGTCCGTGCGAGATCCTTCTGGACCAGCCGCTCGGGCTTCGTGCCGAGGCTGCCGGGCATCAGCGGCGTCCCATCCGCATGGAAGAAGGTCCGGAACGCCTCGGCGTTCTGCCTGAGCATCCGCTGGTGGTAGGCGATGGTCGAGGCGACGTAGCCGTCGACCGGAAAGCCCTCGTCGGCCAGCCGGATGGCCGGGGCCAGCACCTGTGCCCGCGAGACCTTGCCGGAGCCATACGTCGCGTGGGCGTAGAGCATGGCGGCCGGCATCCCCGGCACGATGGGCGCGCGGAAGCCCTGGTTCTGGGCGTTGCCCTTCGTGCCGCGCCAGCCGTACAGCCCGCCCTGGGTGCCGGCGTCGTCCAGCTCGAAGCTGTCCGGCCGGGCGGCGCGCGGCGCAATGCCCGAGCCGTCCACCACCACGGTCTTCCCGGTGCTGGCGCTGTAGAAGACCATCGCCGCGACGCCGCCCGCGCCGCTCATGAACGGCTCGACCACGCCGATGGCGAACGCCGTGGCAACCGCTGCGTCCACGGCGTTGCCACCGGCCTTGAGGATCTCCAGGCCGGCCGCCGAGGCCAGCGGGTGCAGCGAGGCGACCATGCCGTTGTCGGCTTCCGCCTGCTGCTTGCCGATGATCCACGCAGAGTTCCGGGCGCTGGACATGGTGTCATCCTCCCGCGTGACGCTGCCCGCGCAGGGCAGTGAGGCCGTTGCGGGATCATAGCTGAGGGGCGCGGTTGGAGCGTTGTCCCGGGCGTCGAGGCGCGCCAGGCCGGGCGGCCGTCCTGGGAATATCCAGCCGGCCCGGCCGTTAGAGCGAGGAGGTGAGACAGACAGCTTCGAGCGTCTCACCGGGGCCGGCCGACGCGGGCGCTCCTGAAGGCAACGCCCAGGCGCTCCGGCCGTCCCACGACCATGAGGATAGACAGCGTGGCCGATTCGCAGATCACGATTCTTGGCATCGCCGGCAGCCTACGCCGGGCGTCGTTCAACCGGGGGCTGCTGATCGCGGCCCAGGAGCTGGCCCCTGAGGGCGTCGCCGTTGAGATCTTCGACCTTGCCCCGATCCCATTCTACAACGGCGATGTGGAAGCTGAAGGCACGCCAGACGCGGTCCTGCAGCTGCGCGCCCGCATCGAGGCCGCCGACGCCCTGCTGCTGACCGTCCCCGAGTACAACCATTCATTCCCGGCCGTGCTCAAGAACGCGCTCGACTGGGCCTCCCGGCCGCGTCCCGTCTCGGCGCTCAGGCAGAAGCCGGTGGCGTTGGCCGGGGCTGGCGGCGGCTTCGGCACGGTCCGCGCGCAACTGGCGCTGCGGCCCGTGCTGGCATCGAACGAGGCGTACCTGATGCCCAAGCCGGAGCTGTACATCCAGCAAGCGCCGCGGAAGTTCGATGCTGACGGCCGCCTGACCGACGAGGCGACGCGCGCATCATTGGCCGGGCTGGTCGCGGCGCTGGCAGACTGGGCGCAGAAAGTGCGCTCGGCGTAGGCGCGAGCAGCACAGCGGTGCGGCGTTGGCAGCACGCTGGCACGGTGCTGGCTGGCCGCCCATCTGGCTGGCCGCCCATCTGGCTGGCTGCCCATCTGGCTGGCGGAATGGAACGCTGCCCGGCCAGCCTCCTCAAACCAACCGGGCAGCACGGAAGATGTCTGTGCAAGGAGCGATCAGTCAACGCATCCCGTGCACGGAAAGGGATGGCTGGCACGGCGGCTGCGTCAAACTCGTCGGCGATACGCCGGCTGTTCGGGCCGGTCGCGCCCGGATGGCGTACGCTTCATGCCGAACGGCTCTGTTGCACACCGTCACCGCCCGATGCCCAACCACGGCACCTTGATCCCCAACGGCCCCGAGGAGCCCAGTCCATGACTACTCAGACGACCGGCGAGTCGGCTGCACCCACGATCACCGTGCATCCCCACGGCGAGCTGACCGTCTACTTCACGCGCAGCTACGGCGGCATCGACATCCCGATTGAGCCGGGCATCACCATCGAAGCCCTGCTGGACCGGCTGGGGATCCCGCGGAAAGAGGTCTGGCTCGTCGCGAAGAATGGCGAGACCTGCCCGCGCGACGTGACGCTGGACGCCGGCGACACCATCGAGTTGTTCGCGCCCGTGGCCGGCGGCTGACCCTCTCCGCAACGGCCAACACGCGGCCGGCGCACCCCGTCCCAGGCGTGCCCGCCAGCGTCCAGGCGATGGCTGCCCAGGGCGATTGCATGTTCATTGGTGTCCCCGAAGCATCTTGGAACGGGCGGTCGGGGACTGACGTCCCCGCCTACACGCATGCCGTCGCTGCGCGACGGCCGTCGGGAACGGCAGGCACTGGTGCGACTGGCGCGTCGCGCAGCGACTGCAGGATGGTAGGCGGGGCTTTCAAGCCCCGACGCGGCGGCACGACGACATCAACATGCAATCGCCCTGGATGGCTGCCGGCCTGTCTTGACGGCGCAACCCCCGGCTGCGATGGTAGCGTCCACCAGAACGCATGTTCCGGTCGCGAGGCTGTGGCGCGGAGGGGGCGTGAACCGGTCTGATCTCCAACGGTTGGCAGAGGAGCGCCTGGACGCTGCGAAGGCCCTCTTCCAGAGTGCTCGCTACTCTGGGGCATACTACCTGGCAGGCTATGCCGTCGAGTGCGGTCTCAAAGCGTGCATTGCGCGGCAGATCCGGCAGTACGAGTACCCGCCGAGCGCCACCTACTCGCGTGACCTTTTCACCCATAGCATTCGAGACCTTGTGAGACTCGCCGGCCTGAGCGATGTCCTGGCAGCACGGATGCGGCATTCGCCGCAGTTCAGCGTGAACTGGGAAGATACCCTCAAATGGTCCGAGCAGAGCCGGTACGAGAGCTGGACCATGCAGGAAGCGTGGCAACTTCTTGCTGCCGTTGACGCCGTTCCCGATGGAGTGTTGGAATGGACAAGACAACACTGGTAGATGTCGACCTTGAAGCGGGGCGGGCTATTGTCAACGCTCTGGAAGCGCGCGGCTTCGTGATCGACGTTGCAGCCTGGCTCCAGGACGACGAAACCGGCGTCTGGCAACTGGCCATCTCGTCGCCGGACGGTGGGCAGATTGGCTCGCGCCCCATCTATGCTGCAATCCTAGAGCTGCTCCCTGCATTGAGCATTTCGGAGCTGGATCTCAGCGACTTCTACGTGGCAGGCCCGAATCAGCACATCGTCCGTGATCTGAAACGGAGAGTCGGCACCGATGATGGGTTGCACGACATTCGCTTCGAGCTGCTGAGCGTCGGCAATCGCCTCTACCGGTCAGCCCGCATCTACCGAGTGCGTGGCGATGCCATCGGACATGATGCACGAGTCCGCGTCAAGGCAACGGGACAATCGGGAACGGTACAGGGCGTCATCGATACGCCAGCCGGCCCGCGCTATCTCGTGCTTTACGACCGAGACCCGGACGATCTTCGTCGGCTTGATGGAGCGCCCAGGCCGCCAGCCGGGTAGAGCTTCCGCGAAGATGAGCTCCACTTTCTGTATGTCGTCAGGACCGGTGGATGGCCCGAGCAACTCCCAGACTGGCTGCTGGCGGCCACCGGCGTCGCTTGAATCTCCAGCTTCCCCATCCATGCAGAGGCCCCGCACGACTGGTCGTGCGGGGCCTCCCTGATCGGCTGCGGAATGAGCGTTACGCCCTGGCGGCCAGCGCCCCCGCGTACTCCTCCAATCCAAGCTCCTTCAGCGTCTCCGGCGTCGGGACGCCGTTCTCGTCCCAGCCGTTGCGCTGGTAGTGCCACTTGAGGGCGGCATACGTCGCGGCCTCGTCCAGCGGCTTGCCGGTAGCCGAGTTGTTGTTGCGGAACTCCTGGAAGAACCGCTTCGGCAGCGTGTCCGTCGTGGAGTCCAGCCCCTCGCGCAGGTTGTAGATCCGCGCGATGGTCGCCGTGCGCCGCCCGACCTCGAACAGCTCGTCGATGTCCACATCCCAGCCGGTCATGCCGTTGACGACGCTGACCATCTGCGACGGCGAGTACGGCAGGAAGTGGCACAGACCCACCGAGTCGCAGAAGTGCCGCCAGGTCGTGAAGGCCCAGTGGAGCTTCAGCTTGTTCTCGTCGAAGCCGTGCGCCTGGACCGTCGTGAAGCTTGGGTCATACTCGCGCATGCGGTTCAGGAACGGCCCCTCGCTGACTGCCGCCACGTCGTGCATGTTGTGCATGTGGTCGGCGCCCGTCGGCGAGACCATGTAGCCCATGCCGAGCGCGTGCTTGATGCGCGGCTCGTGCAGGGGGAACTCCTGCTTCTTGACGTGGTTGACGAACTCCTCGCTGCCCCTGCCGACCTTCTGGGCCGCGCGGTACGATCCCTCGGCCAGCAGGTCGCCCAGCGGGTTGGAGCGCTTGCCAATCGCCTCGACCATGTCGAGCATCCCCTGGGTGTCCCCGAAGTTCAGCTCGATGCCAAAGTCTTCTCTGGTGATCAGCCCCCGCTCAAAGGCCTCCATTGCCCAGGCGATGACCATGCCCGTCGAGATGCTGTCCAGGCCGAGGGCGGCAGTCCGCTCGTTCGCCTTCGCCAGCGCGATCAGGTCGTCGATGCCGCAGTTGTTCCCGAGCGCCGAGAGGCTCTCGTACTCCGGCCCGCCGTAGATCGGGTTGACGTAGATGCCGCGCTCCTTGTCCTCAACTTCGACCACCCGCTTGCAGCGCACCGCGCAGGCGTAGCACGTGTCCCGCTTGATCAGGATCGTGTCGCGCATGGTGGTGCCGGTGATCTTCTCGTTGCCCTCGAAGGCGCCTTCCTGGAAGTTGAAGGTCGGCAGGCCGCCGGCGAGGCTCAGCGCGCGCAGACCGCCAGCCGTCCCAACGTCGTGGAAGTGCCACGTCAGATCCAGGTTCTCGGTCATCCACTTGCTGAGGTCGAGGCTGGGCTTCTTGTCGTTGACCGGCAGGGCGCCCTTCGCCTTGATCGCGAGGCCCTTCAGGTTCTTCGAGCCCATCACCGCGCCGACGCCCGTCCGCCCCGCAAAGTGCGAGATGTCGTTGACGACGCAGGCGAACCGCACGAGGTTCTCGCCGCCCGGGCCGATCAGCGATGTGCGGGCCGTCCGCTCGCCAACCTCTTCGCGGATCTTGTGCTCGGCGTCCGCGATGTCCAGCCCCCAGACGTTCGCGGCGTCGCGGATCTCGACCTTGCCGGCATTGATCCAGATGTAGACGGGCCTGGCCGCCTTCCCTCGGACCACCACGGCATCGTAGCCAGACCGCTTCAGCTCGGAGCCGGCGTAGCCGCCAGCCTCAGCGCTGCCCAGGCCGCCGGTCAAGGGGCTCTTCGCGCCCACGCCGTTGCGACCCTGGCCGGAGAACGTCGAGCCGGTCACGATGCCCGGGGCCATCACGAAGATGTTCTCTGGACCGAGCGGGTCAGCGCCGGGCGGCACCAGCGTCAGCAGGTAGTGGGAGACCAGGGCGCGACCACCCATCATCTTTCGATAGAACGCGTCGTCGGGCTCCTCGACCCAGTGCCGACCTTCCGTCAGATCGACGTGCAGGATCTTGCCCGTAAAGCCGTGCGCCATGCCGCTCGCCTCCTCATCGTGGGCGGAGTCAGTCCACTCGGCACGATCATACCACTCCGGCGGGCGCTTTCCGGACGAACCGGCAGCGTATTCTCGGCCAGAATCTCACACGGTATTCTTTGTCATATATGTCGTAGTACAAGATTGACAGACACCGGTAGGGTCGGAGCACGATGTTCCTCTTGGTTCGCCCCAGGAACTGCGCCTGCTGTGCGAGCGTGACGCGGACCATCTCCTACGAGTGGAAGCCCCGATCCCACAACAGCAGCATGCCAGATCCGACCGCGCGCAGAAGCCGAACTCCTGCTCGGCGTGGGTGACGTCGAGGCAGCGTCGAGGCTGGCCGTTCGGCTTGGTCGGGTCCAGCTCGACGCGGCCTTCGTAGCCAGTCAGCTCGGCGCTCAGGTACGCGAGATCGTGAATCATGATCTCCTGGCCGGCGCCGAGGTTGACCGGCTCGGAGCTGTCGTAGCGCTCGGCGGCGAGGATTAAGCCCGACACGCGCCGGCGCTTCGGCAAGCTGGACATCCCGCCGGATGTCGCCGTCGAGATCGTCTCGGCGGGCGAGAGTGTGGGCGAGATGATGTGCAGGTGCGTTGGCTACGCCGGCGTGGGTATCCCGATCTCGCTGGTGGTGGACCCGACCGACGAGATGGTCTACGACATCCATCCGGGTGAGCCGCTGCGGGTGCTGCGCGGCGACGATCCCATCGACCTCGCGCCCGTGCTCCCGGAGTTTGGGGCAACCGTCCAGGGGCTGTTCAACTCGATTGTCGACGACTGGCTCGTGGAGGACGACGAGCCAGCGGAAGCGCAGGCCACCAGCCCGGAGCAGCCGCCGGCCGAGTAATCCGTTGACCGCTGTTCCACCTCACGTGCACGCTCCGCCGCTGATAGCCTCACGCATCAGCGACCGAGCATGAGCGAGCGTGCACCCGGCCGGCTGCACTGTCAGGTTGTCTCGTGTTGCTGGTGGTCGCGAGGCGGCAGCACAGCCGCCGCCGGCGACGCACACCCCGGCTACGGCGTGATGACCACCTTGATCGCCTGCCCCTTCTCCTGGAGCACGAACGCCTCAGCTGCCTGATCGAGCGGGAACGTGTGCGAGACGAGGGGCCGACGGTCCACCTTGCCGCTCCGCACCAGCGCGGCGGCGTGCTGGATGTCCTCGGTGGTCCAGGCCCACGAGCCGAGCAGCCGGACGTGCTTCCGCACGATCATGTTCCGGTCCAGCGGGCCATCGTGCTCGAACAGGGCCACCAGCACCAGCCGCCCGTTCTCCTGCTTCAGCATCTGCAAGCCCTGCTGGGACGAGTTGACGGCTCCCGCGCAGTCGATGACGGCATCGACGTTGCCGCCCGGGTAGCCGAGACGTGGGATCTCCTGCTCGCCGACCAGCGCCAGCACCTGATCGACCGGGTTGCCGTGCGTGAAGTCCACCACGTCGTCAGCGCCCATCTGGCGGGCCATCGCCAGGCGCGGGGCGGCCCCGTCCACGGCGATCACGCGGACACCCGTCGTCGTGGCGCGGATCGCCTGGACCGCTCCCAGCCCGATGATGCCCGCCCCGAGCACCACCACCGTCTCGCCGGGCTGGAGCGCGGCCAGCCCCACGCCGTGCAGCGAGGTGGCGAACGGCTCGAACGTGGCCGCCTCCTCGAAGCTGACCGCGTCTGGCAGCGGATGGACGCTCCGTGCGCCGACCTCGACAATCGCGTACTCGGAGTAGGCGCCCCGGCCGATCCCGCCGATCCGGTCGCCTACCTTGAGGCTGGTGACGCCCGGCCCCAGCTCCGCGACCTCGCCTGCGAACTCGTGCCCCATGACGCGCCCATCGCGCCCTGACAGCTCGACGCCGAGATCTTCGAAGATGCCGTAGCGGTAGGTGTGCAGGTCGGACCCGCAGATCCCACAGGCCTTCACGGCCACCAGGACTTCGTTCGGGCCGGGCGTCGGGCGTGGGATGTCCTCGACGCGGATATCGCGGGGTCCGTAGTAGATGGCAGCCTTCATCGCCAGCCTCCCTCGCGCCTGCGAAGGCGCGACAGGAGGATAGCGCAGGATACGGGGGGGCGGGCCTTGCTTACCTGGCCGGCGCCCGGCGGGCCTCGCGGATCGCCGCGCGGCAGATCTCCGTTGCCTGCTCGGCGGTGAGCCAGCGCGGGTAGGTCGTGATCGCGTCCACCGCGCCGTCGAGCGCCGCTCGCACCGCCGGCACCTCGTCCTCGGCGAGCGTCTCCCCGATGGTTGCCGCCAGCGCCCGCACGTTCGCGTCGGTGGTCAGGGCGTCCCAGACCCAGGTCATCTGCGAGCCGATGACGCTCGGGTGGACGCAGGCGGCCGGCGCAGGGAATTGATCGAGGCCCCCCTTCAGGCAGGCCAGGACGTCGCCCGGCATGTGCCGCAGGTAGGCGTACTGCCCCACCAGCGGCTTGAGCGGCGGGATCGGCACGCCCATCTCGGCAGCGACCAGATCGGCCAGCGGCTGGAGCCGGTCCACCTTGATGCCGGTGTCCACGCCGTACAGCACTTCCAGGCTGACGATCACCTCTTCGAGCGGCGCGAAGCCACAGCGGTAGGAGACGCCGGCCACCGACACATCAGGCGACGCGCCGGCCGTGGCCGCCGCGATGGCGCCGGCCGTCGCCAGCCCGAAGTCGTCGTGCATGTGCATGGTGACCGGCACGTCGGAGATCAGCCCCTGCCGGTAGCGGCGCACGAAGACCTTCATCGCCTCGGGGCTGAGGCTGCTCGACGAGTCCATCAGGTCCATGCGGGTGGCCCCGAGCGCGATCGCCTCGTTGGAGACGGCCACCAGGCTGTCGAAGCCGCGCCAGCCCGCCCGGGCCAGCGTCACGGTGGACGTGAGGCCCAGCTCGCGGACGGTCTCGAAGTAGGCGGCAAGCTCGTCCATCTGGCGGGCCTGGGCGTCGGCTGAGGGCGCCTGCACGATGCCGACGCCGAGCGTCCGGACGCCGTGCTCGGCCAGCAGCTCGGCCGTCTCGCGGGCGGTGACGGGCTGGCGGCGCTCGCCGTCGGAGAGCAGGGTGTCGGCGTAGACGTTCAGCTCAAAGCCGAAGTCACGCCCGGCAATCGCCTTGACCAGTGCCAGCCCGCGCGGGATCGGCGTGCGCCCGCCGGCCCAGTTGATGTTGAGGCTCTCATGCTTGATGCCGGCTTCGGCCAGCGCCTCGGCGACGCGTACAAAGCCGTCGATGCTGGTCAGCGCGCCGGCCGTGAACAGCATCTTCCGCAGGGTGCTGTCGATGACCAGGAACGGATCGGGCCAGGAGAACTCGGCGGTGACCTCGGGATCAAAGTTGGTCGTGCTGACCCAGAAGGAGCCCTCGCGCCGGTGAACCTTGTCGGGATTGAGCACAGCGCCTCCCCTTTCGAACCACACTCATGCTGGTGCGCTCAGCCGCGCCCGCTGCCGCACCGATGGGTCGGGGATCGGCACGGCGTCCAGCAGGTCGCGGGTGTACTCGTGCCGCGGGCGCGCGAAGATCGCCTCGGTCGGCCCCTGCTCCACGATCTCCCCGCTGCTGATCACCGCGACCTGCTGACAGATCTGGCGCACGATGGCGAGGTTGTGGGCGATGAACAGCATCGTCAGGCCAAGCTGCGCCTGCATGTCCACCAGCAGGTTGATCACCTGGGCCTGCACCGACACGTCGAGCGCCGAGACCGGCTCGTCGCAGACCAGCAGCCGAGGCCGGACGGCCAGCGCCCGCGCAATGGCGATCCGCTGGCGCTGCCCGCCCGAGAACGAGTGCGGGTAGCGCCGCATGTCGCCGGGCGTCAGCCCGACCAGCGACAACAGCTCACCCACCCGCTCGCGGCGCGCGGCGGCGGTCGGCTCCAGCCGGTGCACCAGCATCCCCTCGCCCACCAGCTCTTCGACGGTCATGCGCGGGTTCAGGCTGGAGTGCGGGTCTTGAAACACCATCTGGACCTCGCGGCGGAACCGCCCGAGGGTCGCTCCCGAGGCGCGCACCACGTCGATGCCGTCGTAGGCGATGCTGCCGCTGTCCGGGTGCTCCAGCTTGACGATGCAGCGGATCAGCGTGGACTTGCCGGAGCCGGACTCGCCCACCAGCCCAAACGTCTGTCCCTCGTCGATCTCCAGCGAGACGTCCTTGAGGGCGTGGACGGGCGGCTTGCCGATGGCATGGAACGTCTTGGTCAGGCGGGAGACGCTCAGCAGGCTCATCGGGCCTCCGGCAGCGGGGACTCGGCAGGGATGGTGTCGGCAAGGTGGCAGGCGACCATCCCGCCATCGGCGGTTGGGAGCAGTGGCGGCACGTCCTCGCGGCAGAGGTCGACGGCCTGCGGGCAGCGCGGATGGAAGGCGCAGCCCGGCGGGCGGCTGGCCGGCGAGGGCGGCGCGCCGGGGATCGGCTCCAGCCTGACCGGCGGCCGGTCGATGCGCGGCAGCGCCTGCAACAGCGCCGAGGCGTATGGGTGGGCCGGCGCGGCAAACAGGCGCTCGGTGGGGTGCTCCTCGACCTTCCGTCCGGCGTACATCACCACCACCCGGTCTGCGAAGCCGGCCACGACGGCCAGATCGTGGGTGATCAGCAGCACGGCGAACTTGCGCCGCTGCTGAACCTCGTCCAGCAGATTGAGCACCTGCCGCTGCACCCGCACGTCGAGCGCCGTCGTCGGCTCGTCGGCGATCAGCACGTCTGGCTCGCCGATGAGGGCCATCGCCAGCACCACGCGCTGCCGCATCCCGCCCGAGAACTCGTGCGGGTACGCCTTCATGCGCTCGGCGGCCCGCGCGACGCCCAGCTCTTCGAGCATCGCCTGGGCACGGGCCAGCGCCTCCTTGCGAGAGGTGCCACGCAGGATCAGCGGCTCGGCCACCTGATCCCCGACCGTCTGGAGCGGGTTGAGCGCGTCCATCGGGTCCTGGAAGACCATCCCGATGCGGCTGCCCCGGATGCGCGTCATCTCCTTCTCGCCGAGCTTCAGGAGATCGACGCCGTCGAGCCGAATCGAGCCGGTCACGTGGAGCCGGTGGTTCAGCCGCATGATGGCGCGGGCGGTGACGGTCTTGCCGGAGCCGGACTCGCCGACCAGCGCGACGCGGTCGCCGGCCGCGAGCGTCAGGTCGAACTGCTCGACCAGCCGCAGGGGGCCGCGCTCGGTCGGCACGTTCACGCACAACTGGTCAACCGCGAGCAACGGCGCGGAGGCGGAGCCAGGATGATCCACGGTCAGGGGAGAGCGTACCGTCGCGCTGCTCATGCGTCCCTCAGCATCGGGTTGCGGCGCACCTGGAGGATCTCCCCGAACAGGCCGAACGCCGTGGCCGTCAGCGCAATCGCCACGCCCGGGAAGAGGGCCGCCCACCAGGCGGTCGTGATGTACCCTCGGGCCTGGGCCACCATCGCCCCCCACTCGGCGCTCGGCGGCTGCGCGCCCACCCCGATGAACGAGAGTCCGCCCAGCACCAGGATCGTGAAGCCGATGTCGGCGGCCCACTTGACGATCAGTACGTCGAGCGAGTTCGGCAGGACGTGGTGCACCATCAGGCGGAACCGCGAGACGCCGAGCACCCGGGCGCTGTCCACGTACGGCATCGCCATCGTCTCGCGCATGATGCCGCGCAGCAAGCGGGCCGTTGCCGGCCAGCCGACCAGGATCATCGCGATGATGGCGCTCTTGAGGCTCGGCCCGAGCGCCGCCGCGAACCCGAGCGCCACCAGCATGCCCGGCAGCGCCAGCACGGTGTCGGTGAGGCGCATCAGGGTCTCGTCAACCCAGCGTCCGCCAACCGCCGCGACCGTCGCCACCAGCACGCCGACCGTCGAGTAGCCCAGCACGATGACCATGGCCGAGAGCAGGCTCTCGCGGCTGCCCGCCACGATCCGCCAGAAGACGTCGCGGCCCTGGTCGTCCGTCCCGAGCCAGTTCCTGGCGCTCGGCGGCTCCAGGGAGTTCAGGATGTCTGAGGCGTAGATCGAGGAGGGGGCGATCATCGGGCCGAAGAGCGCCGCGCCGAAGATGGTGAGCACGAGCAGCCCGACGACCGCTTCCAGCAGGGAGACTCGGAAGCGCCCGGGTGCGCGGGTTGGCGCAGCAACGGCGGCTGACGGCGTGGGCGCAGGTGCGGGTGCGGGTGTTTCAGCCGGGACGATCATCGGAGCTATCTCCCCCCGATCTGCGCCGCACGGATTCTGGGGTCGCGCCAGAGCTGCACGACATCCATCGTGAAGTTGGCGACGACGACGATCACGCCGATGGTCAGCACCGCCCCGAGCACCGCGAAGATGTCCCGCTGCTCGACGGCGTAGAACAGGTACGAGCCGACGCCCGGCAGGCTGAACACCGACTCGACCAGCACCGCCGAGCCGACCATGAAGCCGACCTGGATGCCGAGCTGCGTGAGGACCGGCCCGAGCGCGTTCGGCAGGGCGTGCGCCACCACCAGCCGGGTCATCGGGACGCCCTTGGCCTGGGCCACCAGGATGTGCTCGCGCTGGAGGACGGCCAGCATCTCGGCGCGAAGGAGCCGGTAGAACTGCGCCCCGGCGTGGACGGCCAGGACGCCAGCCGGCAGGATCAGGTGCCGTACCGCGTCCGCGCTCAGGCCGAGGTCGGCCGCGAGCAGCGCGTCGAGCACCGTCATGCCGGTGACCGGCGGGACCGACGTGCCGACCGGCATCGTGCCCGAGATCGGCAGCAGCCGCAGCCACGATCCGAGCACCCATTGCAGCACCAGGGCCAGCCAGAAGGTCGGCAGGCCCGCCGCCACAATCACCATCACGCGGCTGGCCGTGGCCGAGCCGGCCCCGGACTGGAGCGCTGCCAGACTCGCCAGCGGGATCGAGACGGCCAGGGCCAGCGCCAGTGACAGGATCACCAGTTGGGCGGTGGCCGGCAGCACCGCCCCGATATCGGACCGCACGGGGCGGTGGCTGACGACGGACGTGCCCAGGTCACCCTGCACCAGCCGCCCGACGTACCGGCCATACTGCACCAGCACCGGCTGATCCAGCCCCAGCTGCACGCGCATGCGCTGCACCTGCTCGGGCGTGGCGCCGGCCCCGGCCGCGACCTGGGCCTCATCCCCCGGGATAACCTTCGTCATCGCGAAGACGATGGTGACCAGGCCGAGCAGGGTCAGGGAGACGGTTCCCAGCCGCCGGGCCAGGAACCAGAGCGGACCGCGAAATGCTGCCATGATGGTAGAGATCCGGGGGATCAGGGCACGCGCAGGTCGGGCACCCACGGGCCGTTGCCCGCGTAGGCCACGTGCAGGCCCTGGACGTTCTCGCGGTAGCCGTAGCTGGTGATCCGCGTGTACATGCTCAGGATCGCGGCGTCGGCGTCGATGAGCTTCTGGGCTTCCTCGTACAGCTTGCACTGCTCGGCAGCATCGCCGGTGCCCAGGGCCTTCGTCAGCAGCTCGTCCACCTTCGGGTTGGCGTAGCCGGTCCGGTTCGAGCCAACCGAGGTCGATTGGTAGTACGGCACCAGCATGACGCCCGGGTCGGGATACTGCGCGAAGTCAGCCAGCAAGAACAACTGCGGGATCTGGTTCCGGTCCGAGAGGCGGGCCAGCCAGTCCGGGAAGGCCAGCGGCTGGAGATCCAGGTTGATGCCGACGTCCTTGAGGTTGGACTGAAGGAGCGTGGCCTCCTGCTTCTGGTTCTCGAAGGCCGTCTGGAAGTGCATCGTCAGCGAGAGATCCTTGATGCCGGCATCCGCGAGCATCTTCTTTGCCTGCTCGACGTCGCGCTTCGACTTCGGCAGGTCCGGGTGGCAGGCCATCGTCGTCGGCAGGGGGCCGTTCGCGATCTCGGCGTCGCCGCCGTAGATTTTGGCCATCGCGCCATCGTAGTCGTAGGCAAGCTGCATCGCCTTGCGGACGGCGAGGTTGGTCGTCGGCCCGTTCACCATGTTGAAGGCGACATACGCGATCGAGCGGTCGCGGTTGCGGAGGATCTTGAGGCCGCCGGCGCCTTCGAGGGCCTTCACGTCGAGCGGCCCGAGCGCCGCCGTCACGTCGACGTTGCCAGCCTTCAGCTCATCGCGCTGGGTGGCCGTCTCCTTGATCAGACGGTAGATGACGGTCTTGGGGCGGCCGGCGTCGAACTCCCAGTAGCCATCGAAGCGGTTGACGGTGATGTTGCCGTTCTGCTCGATGGCTCCGAGCGTGAACGGGCCGCTGCCGGCGGCATGATTCGAGAGCCAGCCCTGGCCGTCGTCTGACCCGGCCTCCTTGGTGACCAGCGCCGAGTTGAGGATGTAGATCTTGCTGAGGCCGCCGAGGATCAGCGAGTTGGGGCGGCTGAGCTTGATGGTCAGGTGGGTGTCGTCCTTGATCGTGGTGGACTCGTACCCACGGATGAACTGGGCGACGCCCTTCCCGAGCTTGTTGTAGCGGTCGAGGCTGAACGCGACATCCTTCGCCGTGAGGGGCGTGCCGTCGTGGAACTTGACGCCCGAGCGCAGGGTGATGTCGAGGGAGGAGGCGTCCGCTGCGAGCTTGAACTCCTGGGCGAGCCGCCCGACGACCTTGTTCTCGGCGTTGTAGCCGACGAGGGTGTCGTAGAGAGCCTGCTCGATCTGGTTGGACTGGGCGAAGTCGGCGTTGACGGGGTCCACCGAGTTGACGGTGTTGTTGTAGACGACGACAAGGCGGGTGTCCTTCCCACCGGCGGCGGCGGCGGCGGCGGCGGCGGCCGCGGCGGGCTTCGCGGCCTCCGGCTTGGCGGCCTCTGGCTTCGGGGCGGCGGCCCCAGCCGGCGCAGTGGTGGCCGCTGGCGCGGCCGGAGCGGTTGTCGCCTGGGCCGCCGGCTTCTGAGCCGGCGGCGCGGCCGGCTGGCTGCACGCTGTCAGCGTGGCAAGAAGAACGGCGCCGGCCATGGCCGCGCTCGAGCGCCGCCAGGACTGGCTGGATTGACGGGTCAACATGTGACACCCCCACCCGATCTGAGGTTTCCCTGCCGAGTGAGAGCCAGTGTACTACACACTACATGTAGTGTCATTGGGCACACTGCTACATTCCAGCCGATGTCCGATTGGAGGAAACGGGCCGGCTCGTGGGCGTCCGTCCGCTTCGGCCGCTGCCCCCGAGTCTGGCCGGCCGCCCCTCCGTGCCCGCACGCGTCGCGACCATCGCTGCTGACCGGCGCGTCCTGTCCTGACTGTCCATCTGTGCAGTCGCCCGGCAGAATGAGGGAGCCGTCGCGCTGGCCACTTTGCGGATTGACAGCGTGGCAAGGTTGCGCCATTGTGGAGCAGCCATCGCGACCACGCGTCGTCATGATGGCGGCCGTGGCGCACCCTTGGAGCATGGTCTCGCGTCGGTTCAGCCGTTCGGACGTGCTCCTGTCGGGACGTCACGTCCACTACGCACCGAGGCATCCCCGATGGTCGCCCGCGGCGTCGTGCTTGCGCTCATTCTCCTGGCGTGTCTCGTTCTCGCGCAGCCCCAGCTGGACGTCGGGGCACAAGAGCTGTCCTGGGTCCGTCAGTTCGGTACTGACAGCGCCGAAGAGCTCTGGGGCATCGCGCTCGGCCCAGGCGCAGTGTACGTCTCGGGGATGAACGCTGGCGGGAGCCGGAATGAGGCGTTCCTCCGACGGTACTCCACGGTTGGCAATCAGGTGTGGGTGCGGACGTTCGCGTCTGAGCCGTGGGAACTGGACAGCATGGAGGGGCGCGGGGTTGCCGTGGATCGGAACGGCCCAGTTTACGGGGTCTATCAAGCCGGGCTTCGTTCGCACAACGCCTACCTGCGCAAGTACAGCTCGGATGGGGATGTGCTCTGGACCCAGATCATCCTGTCCAGCGAGCTGTCGAACCCGGATCGCAACCCGGCCGTGGCGACCGACGGCGTGCAGCAGGTCTACGTCGTCAGCGGCACGGACCGCCCATTGCCGGGCTATCAGCTGCAAGGCCCCACTGATGCGTACATCACCGCCTACGATCTGAACGGCTATCCGACCTGGACGCGGCAGTTTGGGACAGCCGAACGTGACGTTGCCTATGCGGTCGCCGCTCGTGAAGACGCTGTCTACGTCGCGGGCAACACGAGTGGCGTCTTCCCCGGTCAGACGCTGCCGCCCGGACACACGTCGGGCAGCGGTGGGTACGGCTTTCTCAGAAAGTACGACCGCAACGGCAGTGAAGTCTGGACGCGTCAGATCGGCTCCACCAGCGCTCAGGGAGGCTCAGACGTCCGCATCGTGGGCGCAGCGCTGGATGCTGGTGGCGATCTGTACCTCGCCGGGGCCGCCGAGGGCGCGCTCTGGGGGATGCCGCCGGCGAGCGGACGCATCAACTTCATCAGGCGCTACGGCCCCGATGGATCCGTCCGCTGGACGCAACTGGCCCCCCTGGTCGGCCAGTTCGGCGAGGGCATACAGGCGATCGCCGTGGACGGCACCGGCAAGGTACTGGTGACCGGCGGGGTTGGCGATGGTGGCTCATTGCCGGGCCAGACATCGGCCGGTGCAACAGATGTCTACGTCCGCGCCTACTCGCCGGACGGCGCAGCGGCCTGGGAACGCCAGGTGGGCACGTCGAGCGGCGAGAACGTGCGGGTCGTGGCCGGCGACAGCCTCGGGCACGCCTACATCGGCGGCTGGACCTTTGGCGTCTGGCCCGGGCAGACGTTTCACGGCTTCTTCGATGCATTCGTCGCGCGGATCAACGCGCCCGGCGGCTCACAACCACCGCCCACGGCGACGGTCCCGCCAACGGCAACGCCGCTGCCGGTCGCAGGCGCGCAGCTTGCCTACTCGATCCTCCGCCCGTCGAGTGTCTTCTCGGATATCGCTGTCGCGAATGCCGATGGCGGGGACCAGCGCGTCCTGACGGGCGGGCCGAAGGGCAATGGCGCTCCTGCATGGTCCCCGGATGGGCAGAAGATCGCCTACGTGAACTCGAACGGGTTCCCGGACGGGGAGATCTGGGTGATGAACGCCGACGGCAGTGGCAAGGCCTCGCTGACGGCGGGCCGTCAGTTGAGCGCCCAGCCGGCCTGGTCGCCGGACGGCCGGAGTATCGTGTTTGGCTGCATTCGCGGGAACCAGCCGAGCGCCCTCTGCATCATGAACGCCGACGGCACGGGCGAGCGACTGCTGCGGGACCAGCAGGGCGCACCGGTGGGCGGCATGGATCCAGCCTGGTCCCCTGACGGCTCGAAGATCGCGTATCTGGCCCTGGGGGATATCTGGGTCATCGGAGCGGCTGGCGGTGCTTCGCAGCGTCTGACGTCGATGGGTGCAAGCCTGAGCCCGACGTGGTCACCCGACGGGACGAAGCTTGCCTATGAGTCGGGTGACCAGATCTTCGTGGTGAATGCCGATGGCTCCAACCCGGTGCAATTGACCCATGAGGACAAGAATCTCCGGCCGGACTGGTCGCCGGATGGCGTCAGCATCGCGTTCGAGAAGTACCGCAACACGTTCTTGGAGCAGTACAACGGCATCTTCATCATGAAGGCCGATGGCAGCGACCAGCGCCTCTACAAGCTGAGCGCCTCAGACGTGGACTGGAGGCCGTCGCCGGGGACGGGGACGGTCCGACCGATCGGTGGGAGTGTGCAGCAGTTGAGCGCCAGCGGCACGTACCTGCCGAATGATCCGCGCGCCCCGGCCGGAGTCTACCGGGCGACCTTCAGCTTCCGGAACATCAGCCAGGACACCTTCACCGACCTGCAGGCGCGTATCGCCGAGCTGACCGGCGGGCACACGGTGGTGAACCGGGACGGCGCGCCCACCAGCACGCCCACAGGCGTCGGGGCGGTGGTCTCGGTGCCGGACGCGGCGCTGGGGACTGACGGCAACCTCGGCCCGAACGAGAGCTTCAGCCTCGCGATCGAGGTCGGGCTGCAACGGCGCGAGTCGTTCAGGATCGCGTTCACGGGGACTGGCACGCTGGTGGGCGGCGCGGCGGCAGACGGCGCGGCGGTTCGGTCCGCGCGCGGTGAGCGGTCGCTGCTGGACGTGAGCGCCGATTTCGTGCCCGAGGCGGAGGCCGGTACGCCACCGGCCACTGCGACGGCCACGCCGTCGGTCAGCGCCACACCGGGCAGCGGCACGCCGGGCATCAGCGTGACCCTGACGGCCACCATGACGCCGCCGGCCGGCACGGCAGCTCCGAGTCAGGCGACGCCGGCGGGCAGCCCTTCGGCCTGCGCGCCGCGCCCGAAGATCGAGGTTCGCACGTCCCAGGTTGGCCCCGGTCAGCTCGAAGCGGCGATCTCGACCGAGGCGACGGCGGCCTCCCCTGGCAACGCGCTGCGGTCTGTGCGGCTGACGGGCCTCTCAAACGCCCAGGTGGCGGTGGTGGGCGGGCCGTCGCTGGCGCAGGGGGCGGCGTACACGCCGCCGGAGGAGAGCCGGGAGGTCCGGCTGCTGGTCACCCGCGAGCAGCCCGGCCCGATGACGGCCCACCTGGAGATCGTGGATGGCTGCGGCCCGTACACGACGTTCGTGGGGGCGGGCGGCGGCCCGCGGTAAGCGAGTGGACCCGATTGGCGAAGGTCCGGCTCGCTGATGCTCGCAGTGCGGATGGCGTCCTCTCTGAACGACATTGGGGTTTCAACCCCTGACCGCCCGATTCGCCGTGCTTGGGAACATGAGCAACCATGCAATCACTCTGAGGGAAGCCCCAGGATCCCACGGGAGCGTTGCGAGCCTGGACTACGATAGAAGTCGGCACTGCTCGTTGGACTGTTGTTCTGTACTCTGCGTGGAGCCAAGATGAGCATCGTCGGGACGGCGTATCAGCACATTGTCCTTGACGATAGCCGTGTGCCGTTGATCGCCGGTACGACCATGAAGGTCGTCGAGCTGGTGGTGGCGCAGCAGATGTATGGCTGGAGCGCCGAGGAACTGGTCTTTCAGTCTCCGACTCTGACGCTCGGTCAGGTGCACTCAGCGCTGGCCTACTCCTGGGACCATCAGCAGAAGCTCGATGCCGACAGTGCGCGGCGGCTGAGCCGAGCGGGCGATCTTTGCCGCGCGGCAAGGGCGAGTCAGGCGGAGAGCCATGCCAGTGCTTCGTCCACGATCTCCGGCGGGATGGTGTGGCCGCCCTCGAACTCGTGGTACTGCACGTCGTAGCTCGACTGCCGGAGCAGCGCCACGATCCGCCGGCTGCACCGGTCGATGTTCAGGACCGGGTCTTGCGTCCCGTGCGAGATGAACACGCGCGGCGAGCCGATCAGCCCGCTGGCGGCGATGAATCCCGGCGAGAACGCCAGGATCGACGAGAAGAGGTCGCCGTTCGAGACGCCCAGCGAGACCGCATACGACCCGCCATCCGAGAACCCCTCGACGGTGAACCTGGCCGGGTCCACCGTGTACCGCCCGAACGTCTGCTGCAGCGCCCGGTCGATGAACGTCACGTCCGGCCCGAAGTCGGTGCGGACCACATCCCAGGTCTTCCCCCGCGAGTCTATCGCCAGCAGGATCAGGCCGGCGGCCTCGGCGCGGGCGGCCAGCGGCCCCATGCCGCCCTGCGCGTTGCCGCCCGCGCCGTGCAGCATCAACACCAGCGGCAACGGGTGATCGGGCTGGTAGCTTGACGGGATGTACAGGAGGCCGTCGCGCTCGGCGTCCAGGCCGAGCGGCTGCAGGCCCGTTGGCTGGGAGCCTCCCGAGCCGCTCTCGCTCGGGGGCCGGGGCCGTGCCGACAACCGCCCGGCCCCAGGGGTGGCCTGCCGCCGCCCCGCCCACGCCTGCCAGTCGTTCGCCATCGCGCTCCTCTGCCCAACGCGTTGTCCAGGGGCGGCCAGCACAGGCCCGGGTCCGGCGGCAGCCAGCACCGCCGCCGACAGGCTCGCCGCCACACCCATCACGAGCCGCCGTCGCCCCGTCCGTTGCATCCCCCGTCCCACCTGTCGTACTCTGCGCCGCGCCGCCTGCCAGCGCGTCACACCGCCAGCGCGTCACACCGCCAGCGCGTCACACCGACAGTGTCTCACATGGCCGGTGCGGACGCCGTCACCGCCGCGATCATCGCCAGCAGATCGGCCGAGCGATACGGCTTGTGCAGCACCCCGGCGATGCCCCGTGCCGTGGCCTCATCAGGATCGATGCCGGCCGCCCAGCCCGTCGCCAGGACCACCGGCAGCCCAGGCCAGCGCTCGTGGATCTGGGCCGCAAGCTGCCAGCCGTTGATCCCTTCGCCCATCGCCACGTCCGAGATGACGATGTCGAACGGCTGCGCCTCCAGCCGCAACTGCGCCTCTTCGCCCGACGACGCCTGCGCCACCGCATGCCCGTGGCGCGCCAGCATCATCGACGCCATCGCGGTGATGCCCTTCTGGTCGTCCACCAGCAGCAGGCGCAGCCGCCCCCGTGCCGGGGGCGCAGCCTCATCATCTGGCTGGTCCATCGTGAGGGGCTGGCCGGCCAGCGGGAAGTCCAGCACGAAGCGGGCGCCCTGCCCGAGCGCCGACTCCACCGTGATGGTCCCCCGGTGGCGCTCGACGATGCTCTGAACCATCGCCAGCCCGAGGCCGGTCCCCCGGTCGCCCTTCGTGGTGAAGAACGGCTCGAAGATGCGCTCGCGCACGTCGGCCGGCATCCCCTGGCCATCGTCTTCGACGATCAGGCGCACGCCTCCGACGCGCTGGCGCGCCACCAGACGAATCCGCCCGCCCTGGGGCAGAGCATCGACCGCGTTGAAGACGAGGTTGGTCAAGGCCTCGCGCAGCCCGGCCGGATGGCCCTGGATCACGACATCCGGGGCGCTCTCCACGTCGAGCCGGATCGGGCGCCCGTCAGCCTGGCTGGCGTCGCGCCAGCGTGGCGCGGTCAGCCGCACCACCTCGTCGAGCAGGGTGGAGATGTGGACCGGCTCCGGGGCTATCGCCGGGCTGTCGCTGCCGCCACGGGCGAACCGGAGCAGCCGCGCAACCGTCTCGCCACCGTCATGGGCGGCCTGACGGATGGTCCGCAGCATCTCTGCGAGGTGTGGCGGCAGCGGTCGCTCGGCGTCGTAGGCGAGCGCGTCTTCGAGCAGCTCGCCGTAGCCGGTGATCAGCGAGAGCGACTGGTTCAAGTCGTGCGCGATGCCGCCGGCCATCTGCCCCAGCGCCCGCAGCTTCTCGGACCCGATCTCCCGCCGCTGCCGCTCGATCTCAATGGTCAGGTCGCGCGCGATGGCGGACACCGCGACAACCGTCCCATCGTCGTCGCGGATCGGCGAGACCCGCACCGAGACATCGAGCCGTCGTCCATCCTGGTGGACCCGGATGGTGTCGAAGGCCTCGACGGACTCGCCATGCGCCACCCGTGCGAGCAGCTCCGGCAGCTCATGCTGGCGGTCCGCGGGAAACAACATGCTGACTGAACGGCCGATCATCTCCTCGGCCGCGTAGCCGTACAGCCGCTCTGCGCTGGCATTCCAGCTCAGGACGGTTCCACGGAGATCCTTACTCAAGATGGCGTCGTCAGACGAGGCGACGAGCGCCCGGAAACGCTGAGCGTCGGCGGAGGCGGCGGCAAGCTCCGCCGTTCGCCGCCGCACGCGCTCTTCCAGCGTCTGATTCAGACGGCGCACCTCGGCCTCGCTGGCCTCCTGCTCGGCGGTGCGTGCGGCAAGTCTCATCTGCGCGTCGGCAAACGCCGCCGCAAGCTCGGCGGCCTCTGTCAGTGTGCTGTGCGGCAGCGAGGAAGGGTGTCGGCCGTCGAACTGCCCGACGGCGGCAGCCAGGCGGATCAGGGGCGCTGACACCCGGCGGGCCAGGGCGACGCCGCCGACGATGGCCACCGCCATCGCCACCAGGAGGTAGACGAGCATCCGGTCGCGGTACGCATAGGTGTCGGCCAGCAGCGTCGCAGCCGACCGTTCCACCACGACGATCCAGCCGGTGTCGGGCAGCCGCTGGTACGCCGTCAGCCATTCGTCTCCGCCAGTGCCGTAGGCGATTGTGCCGACTTCATGCCCGCGCTCCCGCGCGGCGAGGACGGTCGGCGACGCGACCTGTGTCCCGATGGCGGCGTCGGTGTTCGTGGCCACCACAACGCCCTGCTCGTCAACCAGGAACACGCGCGCACCAGGGATCTGGAGGTTTGAGAGCGACGCGAGCACCTGGCCCGGTTCCGAGCTGGCGGCAGCAACGCCGATCAGCTCGCCGCGCTCGTTGAGCATCGGCGCGGCGCTGATGACGAGCAGTCGCCCGAGCGCCAGGGATCGTTCCAGGCCGGTGTGCACCTTCTGGGTCGTCACCGTCTGCTGGAAGGTCGGCAGGCCGGCCGGCGAACGGGGCGCCGCGTCGTCGCTGCGCCCGAGCGGCGTCCCATCGGCCCGGAAGACCGCGAGGGCCCTCAGCGTCGGTTGGCGTGTCGCGCGGGACGTGAGCCGCCGATGCACGTCGTCCGGCGGCAGGGACAGCAGGTCCGTCCCCGAGGCGACGCTGATGGCAATGGTTTGCTGGTTGGTGATGGCGCCGGCAACCATCTCGGAGATCAGGGCGGCTGCATCCTGCGTGTCCTCGAACTTGTGGGCGCGGGTCTCGGCATCGTCGCGGGCGGCGTCGATGGCAAACGCCGCCACGATAGGTGTCGCGACCGCGAGCGACAGCGCAAACGCCAGGACGGCTGCGAGCGGCGTCGTGCCGTCGCGGCGTGGCCGCGCGACCATCCGGCCGATCAGCAGCACCCCACCTATCAGGAAGAGGGAGCCGGCCAGGTGAAAGTACGGCTGCAGCGGCGCGAAGGCTGCGAATCGCACGAGCCGGTGGGGCTCCATCAACATCAGGAGCCCGGCCAGCAAGGCGAATGCCCCGCTGAGTCCCTGGAGCAGATCGATTCGGAAGCGCCCCATGCCGACTCGTCACCATTTGCGGCCACGCCGTCGGTGGCACGCACACTGCAGGCGTGGCGTTCCCCAGCCCGGACGCCCCATGACAGAAGGGCAGAGCAAGGGTGCGTCCAGCGTTGCCCGCGCGGCGACGGCGGCCTGGGGGTTCCGCCGACGCCTGCACTCCGCTTAATCGGAATCGCGGTCTGGTTCGGGACGGGTCATGCCCGGTCAGTCCGAAAGATGTCGGCGAGCGGTCACCATATGGAGACCTCACGCAATAGCGCCCGGCCCGCACCATAGCACCGTCTGGGTGCTTCGTCACCCCGACGAGCGCGCCGGGCAGGGCGATTGCATGTTGAGCGCGTCGTGCCGCCTCGTCGGGGCTTGAAAGCCCCGCCTACCGTACACCGTCGCGCTGCGACGGGTTTCGGGAACACCAATGAACATGCACGTGTGAACATGCACGTGCCCTGGCGTGCCGGGCCGGCCGGATGCTCGCCCGGTCTGTAGGACAGCGCCCTGTGAATATGAGCGCGACACTATGGGTGGACATCCCCGAAAGACAGGGCTATAGTGCCTTGCACCGCCGACGCAGGCGGGGTCCACCGTTGCCGTCGTCGAGCCGCTCGGGCGGCAGCAACCAGATGGGCATGCACGCCGGTCGTGTGCATGTCAGGCGCCAGTTCGGAGACGCGGAGGTTTTCGGAATGCAGTGGAGCCGTCGACGTCTGCTTGGGTCGCTCGCGATGGGCGCGGGCGCGGTCGTGTTGGCCGCGTGTGGTCAGTCCTCGTCGTCAGCGCCAGCCAAGCCTGCTGAGTCGAAGCCAGCCGAATCGAAGCCGGCCGAGTCCAAGCCCGCGGCCCCGGCCGCCCAGCCGGCCGCCACGACCGCCCCAGCCGGCGCCGCCGCTCCGGCTCCGACCAGCGCTCCAGCCGCCGCCGCGCCGGCTGGCAGCAGCTCCGGCCCGGTGACCATCGCCGTCATCGCCTGGAACTCTGGATCGAGCGCCGACGCGTTCAAGAACGCGATGGCCCAGATCAACGACAAGTTCAAGGCCAAGAAGCCGAACGTCACCATCACCTTCGAGCCGCTCGGGCAGGGCGCGACCTGGACTAACGCCCAGATGGCCCGCATCGCCGGCCAGACGGCGGACGTCACGGCGACGTACGGCTTCGCGCCGCAGGACATCATCAACTTCCGCCCGGACGAGCAGTTCATCGACCTGACCGGCCTGGACGCGCTCAAGAACTTCGACAAGACCAACATCCAGCGCTTCATGACCTGGAAGGGCAAGGTCTGGCAGATGACGCTGGCGTACGTGGGGCATGTCGTCTGGGCGAACGGCGACATGATGGCCAAGTACAACCTCAAGGCCCCCACGACGTACGCCGAGTGGAACTCGGTCTGCGAGACGCTCCTGAAGGCCAAGGAGACGCCGATCCTCTACGGCGCGAAGCCGTCCACGGCGCTCACCCGCTGGTCGAGCATCACCGAGATGACGGTCGGCCGGCCGAAGCACCCGAACTTCTGGGCCGACATGCTGGTGACGGGCAAGGCCGACTTCACTACGCCCGAGTGGGTCGAGTCGTTCAAGCGGGCGAAGGACTTCGTCAAGACCAACTTCGACCCGGCCTTCAGCGGCATCGACTACCCGACGACGGCCGGCCTCTTCGCCACCGGCAAGTACGCGATGTGGCCTGAGGGCTCGTTCTCCGGCGGCGACATCATGGCGAACAAGCCGACCTTCCAGAAGCTGGAGGCGTTCACCGGCGCCATGTCCGACGACAAGGAGGCCAACGCTGTCCAGCCCGTCTACGGCGACCTCGGCTGGGCCGGCCTCCGCTACAGCAAGAACGTGGACACCGTGAAGGACTGGATCAACTTCTTCGGCGAGAAGGAGAATTTCCAGAGCTTCATGCAGGTGCTCCAGTACTACCCGACGCAGGATGTCAAGCTGACCGGCCCGGTGCCGGAGGCCGAAGCGCCGCTGCTCAAGAAGACGGCCGTCTCGATGGTCCGCCTGGCGCTGCCGGGCATGACCTACGACAACCAGTGGTCGGAGCTGATCCTCTCGGAGCAGTACACGCCCGAGGCGTACGCGAAGTACGTGCAGAAGAACTTCGAAGACTCCCGGCCGCAGTGGCAGAAGTACATCGGCATGTTCGATCAGGACTGGGCCAAGCTGTACTTCAGCGTGTAGGTCAAGCGGTCGGGCGTCAGCGTCCGGCGTCAGCACATGGTACATGCGTCCAAGTCTCAATTGTCATCCTGAGTGAAGCGAGCTTGCGAGCGCAACGAAGGATCTCGCCCGCTGGCCATCAATGCTCGCGTCAGCGGGTGAGATCCTTCGTTGCGCTCAGGATGACCACTGGGATTCGCAGCATTTCACCAGGAGTTCTCCTGGCCAGTGACCACTGACCGCTGACACCCCCGTCTGGAGCTCCTATGGGTCGAACCGCGGGCATCTGGCCGTACCTCTGTCTGATGCCGGCCCTGGCCGTCTTCATCCTGCTCGAGATCGTGCCGGCGTTTGCCACGTCGATCTTCTCCCTGACCGACTACACCGGCCTGCCGAACGCACCGATCCATTTCGTCGGCATCCAGAACTACATCGACCTCCTGACCGGCGGCCAGACGTTCCTGATCCGGGCGCTCCAGGTCACGGTGGTCTTCTCCATCGCCGTCACGGTCTTGCAGAACGGCTTCGCCGTGCTGATCGCCTGGCTGCTGAACTCCAATCTGCGCGGTCAGATCGCGGTGCGCTCGCTGGTGTTCCTGCCTGTCGTGCTGGGCGCCACCATCAACGGCCTGACCTGGTACGTCATGTTCAACCCGCTCGGCGGCCCGGTCACGATGGTGCTGCGCGAGTTCGGGATTCGGGCCAACATCCTCGGCAGCGTGGACACGGCGATCTACGCCGTCATCTGGGTCCAGATCTGGGCCAACCTCGGCTTCAGCATGATGGTCTACCTGGCCGGCATGCAGGGCATCCCCGCTGAGGTCTACGAGGCCGGCAAGATCGACGGCACGACCTCGTGGAGCGCGTTCCGCTTCCTGACGATCCCGCTGCTGGCCCCGAGCATCACCATCAACGTGCTGCTGGCGGTCATCGGCACCATGACTGGCTTCGAGCTGATCTTCGTGCTGACGGACGGCGGCCCGGCCTTCACCACCCAGACGCTCGGGATGTGGGTCTTCAACCAGGCGTTCTTCACGGGCAACCGCCTGCCCGGTTACGCTTCGGCCATCGCGATGGTGCAGTTTGCGATGGTCTTCCTGGTAGCGATGATCATGCAGTTCTACCTGCGGCGTCGGGAGGCCGTGCTGTGATTGGACAGTCATCCGGTCTGAATCAAGCAGCAGCAGCGGCCGTCAAGCCAGGATCGCAGGTGCAGCTGCGGATCCGCCCTGGCAGTATCGGCGGTTACGTGATCCTGGCGCTGCTCTCGTTGATCTACCTGATCCCGCTGGCGTTCGTGTTTCAGGTCTCGCTGATGTCGAGCCGCCAGTTCGCCCTCAACGCGGCGTCCTTTCCGGACCCGATCATGTGGACGAACTACCCGGAGGCCTGGGTCAAAGGCTCGTTCGAGCGGTACTTCATCAACACCATCGTCTACACCGTGAGCGTGGTGGCCGGGACGCTGACGTTCGCCACGCTGGCGGCGTTCCCCATCGCGCGGGCGCACGTGCGCGGCAGCAACGGGCTGTACATCCTGTTCCTGTCAGGCATCCTGCTGCCGGCGGGGATCATCCCGCAGTTCTTCGTGATGCAGCAGGTCGGCATCTACGACACCCGCATCGGCTACATCCTGCTCTGGTGGAGCCGCATCGCCCTGCCGATCTTCATCCTGACGGGCTTCATCAAGAGCATCCCGTCTGAGCTGGACGACGCCGCCGCCATCGACGGCTGCCCGTACGTCCGCTACATCTTCCAGATCATCGTGCCGCTGCTGCGGCCGGCCCTGAGCGTGGTCGGGCTGATCGTGGCGATCCGCGTCTGGAACGACGTGATCGGGCCGGTCATCTTCCTGCCCTCGAACTCGATCAAGCCGATCTCGGCCGGGCTGCTCCAGTTCTTCGCCGAGTTCGCGGCGCAGTGGACGCTGATCGCGGCGGCCATCGCGATCACGGCCTCGCCGCTGGTGCTGCTCTACCTGTTCACGCAGCGGTACATCATCGCCGGCATGACGAGCGGGGCGCTCAAGGGGTAGCCTCGCGACAGACACACGCTTCCCTGTCGTCCTGAGCGGAGCGAAGGACCTCACCCGCTGACGCGATACGTGACCGTCGGCGGGTGATGCATAAGATGACGGTCGACGTGTGACACGTGCGTTGACGGCCAGCGGGTGAGGTCCTTCGCTCCGCTCAGGATGACAATGTGGGTGTTGCACCCGGGATGCGGTGCGGGGTGTCAGCGGAACACTTCCCGCACGTTCGTCCAGGCCAGGTAGAAGACGGCCACGACGATCACCCCGACCAGGATCTGCCAGGCGAAATCCATCACCAGGATCAGCCCGCAGACGCCGGACAGCATGATCGCCAGCCGCGACACGAACGTGCCAACCTGTTGACGCAGCAGCGAATCGATGCTGAAGAAGGCGATCACCAGCAGCAGCAGATGCGGCCCCAACAGCGACCGGTCCGCCACCGTCAGGGTCAAGACGCCAAGCATCAGCGCCGCGATGCTGAGCGCCGACCACAGCTCCGCCAGGCGGCGCAGGCGGTAGGACGGTTCTGGGACCGGCGTGGCGAGCTTCGTGATGTGGGTGCGTGGTGGATCGGACTCGCCGGCGGCGAGGCGGGCCTGTCGGGCTTCGATGGCCTCGACCAGCGTCCTGGTCTCGTCGTGCTGGTCGCGGAGGGCGTCGATGCGCCGGCGGAGGTCGCTACGCCGGTCTGTCAACTGCTGGTGCATCCCGCGCAGGAACGGCTCGTCGTGGAGCACCCCGAGATCGACGTTCAGGTGCTCCAACTGGTCGAGGTGCTCGGTTAGCTCGCCGTCGATCTTGCGGTGCCGGCCGAGCAGCTCGACGCGCCGCCGTGCCAGCAGCTCCTTCTCCGAGGCGGGCGTCGGGACGCCATCCAGGGCGGCCCAGGCCAGCGGGTCTTGCCACGAGGGGCGGGGGCTGCTGTTCCGCTCGTACATCGGGCCAGCGGGGGAGTCCTCGCCGCCGACCGGGTCCTGCGCGTAGAAGCCCCAGAGGCCGCGATACTGGCTGGCCCAGGCCGGGATCGGATCGAGCAGCACGGGAGACCATTCCTGTTCCTGCCCGGGCCCGACCTGGACGCCGTCGCCGCGCGCGTACTCCACGAACGGCACGCGGAACAGCTGGAATCGTGAGACGCGGGCCGCGACGCCCGCCTGCCGAAGCGTCCCGACCCAGAAGCGCCGCAGCAGGTTGACCACGCGGGCGAGCGGCGCGAACAGGGCCAGCTCGATCTCGGCGATGTAGTCGCCCGGTCTGAAGTAGCCCGCGTGCGATCCGACCCCGACGTGTACTACCGGGTGCTCGCCGATCAGCGTCAGCTCGGTCGTGTCGTCCCAGCGCCGGCGCAGGTCGCCGCCCGAGAAATCGTGGCAGGAGAACGCCGCCCACTGTGGCACGATCTCGCCGTCCTCACGCTCGTAGGCGTAGACGCACAGCATCTCCCAGTCGGCTTCGTGGTCGTTCGCGCCGTAGAAGCCGGACCGCCAGTTGTTGAAGGCGTAGAAGAACCAGTACTGGAGGACGATCCAGCCGCGCGGATCCCGCAGGACGCGCCCGTAGTAGACCGGGGCGGGATGCTGCTTCCGCATCTGGCGGGTCACCAGGGTGGCGGCAGCGGCGGTATCGCCGGGCACCCGCCCCCGCATGAACAGCGTCAGGCTGAACAGCGCTGCCAGCAGCCGCGAGCCGTAGCCGAGCCGGGCCAGCCGCCCGATGTGCGGACGGAACAGGTCCGTGCCGCCGCGCAGCCGCTCCACGCCCTCCTGCACTGCCAGCGCCGTCAGCTCTGGCAGGTCGAGCGGATCGACGAAGTCCAGGTAGAGGACGGAGCCGGCCGGCAGATCGCGCGGCGCGGTCAGCAGGGGCATCGTCAGCTTGCCCCGTTCGACCAGCAGCTCGTCGCGGCCGTCGGCGTGGTGGACCCACAGCGAACAGCGCTCGACGTAGGCATCCACCGTCTGCGGCAGGTACGCCTCGCCGGCGTTGAAGCGCAGGACCGGCTCGAAGCGGCGAAGCAGCGCCAGATCCTCGGCGCGCGAGCGGGCCTCCGTGGCTGCGACTGTCATAGCAGCGAAGCGCCCTCTCCCTGCGCCGGTTCGAAGATGAGGCGGACGTCGCGCTGATTGAGGATCAGCACGCTCAGCACGCCCAGAACCATCACGCCGTAGGGGGCGGTCCCAGAAAGGCGGTCCACCAACGATGCGGTGAGGATCATGCACTGCGTGGCCATGGCCGCCGTCCAGGCCCAGCGTCGCAGCCTGAACAGGCCGTAGGCTGCGAGCAGCAGCCCGAGCCCGATGACGATCTCCAGGCTGGTCTCTTGCGCCAGGGCGAGCGTCAACGGCGGGTACTGGCCCTCGGGGCTGGGAATCCGCAGGACGGCCAGCGCCACCATCCCGGAGGCCACGGACAGCAGCCCCTGGAGCACGTAGATGGAGCCGACCAGGGTGACCGCCGCCGGCCGGCGCATGCTCCCTGGCTGGTCCGTCAGCGGAACGACGGCCCGCGAGCGCTTCGCCATCGGTTCCCGCCCCCGTTCGGCGTCTGGGCGCCCAGCGCCCAGACGGAGTGTAGCCCGCTGTGCGCGGCAGGCGCATGCGCCTGCCGGGGCGCGCAGGGGCGAGATGGCGGGTACGCGCTACACTCACCCCGTCATCGACGGAGGTCAGCGATCCCATGGCGGATTCGGCAACCACATCGCAGTCGGGCGCTGTCGCCCCGCTCCGACTCAGCGAGAACCGACGGTATCTGGTGGACGCCACCGGGCAGCCGTTCTTCTTCCTGGCCGATACCGCATGGTCTATCGTCTGGAAGGGCCAGCCGGACCAGTGGGCCGCCTACCTGGACCGCCGCAAGGCCCAGGGGTTCAGCGTCGTGCAGGTGGACACGTTGCCCTGGACCTGGGGCGCGCCAGACGCTGATGGCAACGTCGCCTTCTACGACGGCGATCCCGAACGCCCCAACGAAGCGTACTTTCAGCGGTATGACCGGTTCGTGGAGATGGCTGCCGAGCGCGGCCTCTTCACCTGCCTGATGCTGATCTGGGGCGGCCCGCGTCCGCACCTCTCGGCCGTCCACTTCTCGACGGAACAGGCCGCCCGGCACGTCGCGTGGCTGGTGCGGCGCTACACCCGGTTTCCGGTGCTCTGGAGCCTCTCCGGCGACGCCCCGTACGACGAGGAGCCGGAGAAGTGGGACGCCGTGGGCCGCGCCGTGGAGGCGGCTGATCCGAACGGCCACCCGACCACCAACCACCTGATGACGCAGCGCGGCTGGCGCTTCCTGCACCACGACGCGTCCTGGCACGATTTTCACATGATCCAGACCGGCCACTATGGCTGGGCACGCCCGAACGTCGCGGATACGGCGCTGGCCTACTACCGCGCCGAGCCGGTCAAAGCGTACGTCAACGGCGAGCCGTGGTACGAAGGCCACCCGGACATGACCGACCGTCCCCGCCTCGGGCCGCTGTTCACCGCCGAGCACGCCCGCTACGCCTTCTGGGTCAGCGTCCTGTCCGGCGCGACGATGGGCCACACCTACGGCTCGCAGGGCATCTGGAACTGGAAGCGCCCCGGTGACTCCGAGGAGTTCCTGGCCGGCCCACAGATCGGTGAGACCTGGGATGTGGGCCTCAAGCGCGCGGGCGGCGAGCACTGCGGCATCGGGGCGCGCAAGCTGCGGACGCTGCCCTGGTACGAACTGCGCCCGGCCCCCGAGCGCGTCCGCGCTGCAAGCGGCGAGACGCTGCGTGTGCGGCAGCCGGCCTGCGGCCTGATCGAGGGCAGCCTCTGGCTGGTCTACTGTCCGGACGGCAGCGGTGCGGTTGAGTTGCTCGGCCTGAACGGGGACAGCTGGCAGGCCGCCTGGTTCGACCCGCGGACCGGCGCCGAGCAGTCGGCTGGCGCGGTCACCCCACCCGAGAATGGCGTCTGGCCGGCCCCCGCCAGGCCGTCAGCCGAGGACTGGGTGCTGATCCTCACCCGCTGACGCGATCGCTGACGGTCAGCGGGTGAGATCCTTCACTTCACTCGCAGGCTCGTTCCGTTCAGGATGACAGGGGGGAGTGCGTGGCCGCGCTCCGAGAGGGCGTCTGCCGAGCCAGATCCTCGACGGTGTGGGCTGGCTGTGCGCTACGGGCGCTCCAGCACCACCCCGCGCTCGGCAAGCGCGGGGAAGGCCTCTGCCGAGCCGGCCTGCTGAAGCACCGCGCGCGCGTCTGCGCCCGGCGTGGCGGCAGGCCGCCCGGGCGTCGCCGGGGTCCGCGAGAGGCGCACCCCGGGGCCGACCGTCGTGATCTGCTCGCCGGTGTCATGGGGGCGGGTCACGCTCAGGCCGTGCGCGACCACCCACGGATCGACCATCACGGCCGGCACTGAGGTGACCACCCGCGCCGCAGCCAGCCCGGCCGCCGTCAGCGCCGTCACCCACTGCTCGACACTGCCGGCCACGAGACGCGCCTCCAGGAACGCGGCCAGCGCGTCGCCCGCCAGGGCCTCGCAGCCGGCCAGCCCGTCCACGGATGCCAGCATCGACACCTGATCCTCGCTCGCGCCCAGGAACAGCCAGCCGTCCGCCGCCTGGTACATCTGGTGGAGCGGCCCGGTCCCGCGCGCAGCCCGACCACGTGGCTCGTCCCAGACCTTGCCGGCGTAGTCGTTCAGGTGCGCGGACTGGAGCAGCGTGCCGGTGTAGGCCAGCGCCGCCTCGACGCGCTGCCCCTGGCCGGTCTTCGCGCGGTGGTAGAGCGCCAGCCCCGCCCCGAACGCCCCGAGCAGGCCGGTGCCGTAGTCGTTGACGGCGAACGGCTGCATCAGCGGTGCGTCGTCGCCGCCGAAACGGGTCTGGAGGCCCGTCGCGGCCTGGGCGTTCGGCTCGTAGCCCGGGCGATTGCCCCACGGACCGCTGTAGCCGAACGCGCTCACCGAGACGTGGATCAGGTCTGGCTTGATGGCCCGAAGCTGCTCGTAGCCGATGCCCATGCGCTCGGGGACGCCCAGGCGGAAGTTCTGCACCACCACGTCGGCCTGCCGCACGAGGTTGAAGAAGACGTCCCGGCCGGCCTCGTCCTTCAGGTCGAGCAGGATCGTCTCCTTCGCGCGGTTGACGTCGGTGTGGTAGCGGTGGACGCTCGTGCGGTAGCCGGCCCCTTCCTCGCGCGGCCCATTGATCTTGACGACGCGCGCGCCGTACTCCGCGAGGGTCCGGCCAGCCGTCGGCCCGGCCAGCACCAGCGAGACGTCCACCACCTGTATGCCGCCGAGCGCCTGGGTCAGCGCAGCGTGCGTCGAGGTGACCGTGCCGGCCGGCCGAGCAGCCTCGGCCAGGACGCTCGCGCGGTCGGCGTCCAGGCGGGAGGCCGGCCGCAACGGCTCGTCTGGGAAGGCCGAGAGTCGCACGGCTCGGCCCGGCTGCCACGTCGGGCCGAGCGCCGGGTCGGCCACCTCTCGCACGATGCCGGCCGCCCGTGCGTGGTCCTCCGCGATCCACTCGGCGCTGGTCCGTGAGACGGTGATCGGGACGCCGGCCGCTGCGCCAAGCTCCTGCCATTCCAGGGCCGGCCGGGTCTTGAACAGCGCCCGCAGGCGTGGCCGTAGCTGCGAGCCGAGCTCCGGATCGCGCGTCATCCGAGGGATGTCGAGCAGGCCCTCGGCCTCCCAGCTCTGGATACCGGCCGCATCGACAAACCGGCGGCGGAACCGGGGCGTCGAGCCGCTGAAGAAGACCCAGCGGCCATCCCCACACTCGAAGAGGCCGCCCCAGAAGTCGTCAGGCCGGCCGCCCGCCACGCCGCCGTCGATCAGCAGCCCGTGCGCCCCGATGGCTGCGAACGTGGCGTCGAACAGCGGCATCTCGATGCGCTGCCCCAGGCCCGAGCGCTCCCGTGCGACCAGCGCCATCACGATGGCGACGGCCGCCTGGAACGCCGCGAAGTGCGACGCGATCTGGATCGCCGTGTAGGCGGGCGGCCCCTTCGGCGTGTCCATCGGCGGGCGGTAGGTCGCCGTGGCCGCGCCGATGACGCCCTCCCAGCCGGGCATCTGCGCGCGTGGATCGTCCGAGGCGAAGCCCGGCAGCGAGCAGTAGATCAGGCGCGGATCGGCGGCCAGGGCTGCTGACGCGCCCAGCCCGAGCCGGTCCATGACGCCCGGGCGGAACCCCTCGACGACGACATCCGCCCCGGCGATCAGCGCCTGCGCCGCCTCCCGATCCGCGGCCTGCTTCAAGTCCAGCGCGATGCTGCGCTTGCCCCGGTTCCAGGTGGCGTTGGCCGGCGTCTTCCAGGTTGGCCCAGACGGTGGGTCCACACGGATCACGTCCGCCCCGTGATCGGCGAGCAGCATCGCCGTCAGCGGCCCGGCGATGTACTGCCCGAAATCAATGACGCGAATACCGGCCAGTGGACCCGTCATATCAGTTGCTCCAGAGAACATTCGCAGTGTGGGGGAACCTCACCCCCCAGCCCCCTGCGGGGTGAGGTATTCCTACCGGTGCCGCAAGCGCGGATCGAGGATGTCTCGCAGGGCGTCGCCGGCCAGGTTCCAGGCCAGTACGGTGACGCTCAGCGCCACGGCCGGCGCCAGCAGCAACTGCGGGTTCGTCAGCATGTAGGTCCGGGCCGTGCTGACCATGCCGCCCCAGGACGGGATCGGCGGGGGCGCGCCCAGCCCCAGGAAGCTGAGGTACGCCTCGGTCAGGATCGCGCCGCCCAGGCCGGACGTGCTGATGATGATGATCGGCGCGAAGACGTTCGGGACGATGTGGCGCAGCATGATCCAGGTGTCGGTGCCGCCGATGGCCCGCGCCGACTCGACGAACGTCTCCTGCTTCAGGCTGAGGACCGCTGACCGCACCACCCGGTTGGTGTACGGGATCTGGACGATGCCAATCGCCAGGATCACGTTCGTCAGGCTGGAGCCGAGGACGGCCATCAGGAGCAGCGCCAGCACCAGCGAGGGGATCGCCTGGGCGCTGTCCATCACCCGTTGCAGGATCAGATCGACCCGGCCGCCTCGGTAGCCGCTGACCACCCCGACGATGGTGCCGCCGAGCGTCCCGACGGCCACGGCGAGCACGCCCACCCACAGGGAGACGCGCGCCCCGTGGATGATCCGGCTCAGGATGTCCCGGCCGGACTCGTCCGAGCCGAGCACGAACGGCACCCCGTTCGCGGCCACGACGCCGGGCGCGGCGCGGGTCTGCCCGTTGAAGATGCGATACGGATCCTGCGGCGAGATCACGTCCGCCAGGATCGCGACGGCAATGACCAGGATCACGATGCCCAGGGCCAGCGCCCCGAGCGGCCGACGCTGGATCTGCGACAGCAGCCGGCGGCGAGGGCTGCGCGCCCCCACGGCCGGCAGGCTGCCAACCTCGGTGATGGCTGCTGCTCGCGTACTCATGGCTAGCTGTACCTGATGCGCGGGTCGAGCACGCCGTACAGCAAGTCGACCAGCAGGTTGAACAGCACGAAGACCGCCGCGATGAACAGGACGTTGCCCTGAAGCTGGGTGTAGTCCCGAAGCTGAATCGAGGTCAGCGTCAGCAGGCCCATGCCGGGGAAGGCGAAGATCGATTCGATGACCACCGTCCCGCCCAGCAGACGCCCGAAGTCGCTGCCGATCAGCGTGATGACGGGGATCAGCGAGGCCCGCAGGACGTGCCTCGCAATGACGGCGTAGCCGCTCAGCCCCTTCGCGCGGGCCGTCCGCACGAAGTCGCTGCGGAGCACCTCCAGCACCGACGAGCGGGTCAGGCGCATGACCTGTCCCGCCAGGATCGCGCCGAGGGCCATCGTGGCGGGGAGCACCTGCTGGAGGTTCTCCAGCGGATTCTTCGTCAGCGCCGTGAGTCCCATCGGCGGGAAGTAGCCCCACCAGATCGACGGGAAGAGGATCAGCGCGCTGGCGATGACGAAGCTCGGTATCGAGAGCGCCAGCATCGCCAGCAGTCGCCCGGTGTAGTCGATCCAGGTGTCCTGGTAGACGGCCGAGGCCACCCCGATCGGCACCGCGATGACCACCGCGAAGAACAGCGAGAGGATCGCCAGCTCAGCGGTGATCGGGATGCGGCTCACGATCTCGCTGAGGACCGGGCGGAACGTGTTCATCGAGACGCCGAAGTCGCCCGTGACGACGCCGCCAATCCATCGGAAGTACTGGACGTAGCCCGGCACGTCCAGTCCAAGCTCGGCACGCATTCTGGCCATCTGCTCGGGCTTGGCGGAGAACTCGCCCTGCATCTTGGCCAGGATGACGTCGCCGGGGACCAGCCTGATCGCGATGAACACGATCAGGCTGACGCCCCAGAGCACCGGGAGCATCAGGAGCAGCCGCCGCGCGACGTACCTCAGCATGCTTACTTGTCGATCCAGATGCGCTCGGAGTGGACCCACCCGAGCTGCCAGTGGAAGCCCCAGTTCTTCGCCCACGGCTGGTTGAGCAGCGTGTCGATGGCGTCGTAGTGGGGGATGACCCACATGTTGTCGTAGATCTTCTGCTGGATCTGATCGACAAGCTGCTTGCGCTTCTCCAGATCCAGCTCGATGGCCTGGGCATCGGCCAGCTTGTCGAACTCGGGATCCTTGTTGCGGGTGTAGTTCCGCTGGCCCTCGGAGTGGTAGAGCTGGCGGGTGCCCGCGTCGATGGACGCCGAGCTGAAGCCGACGCCGTTCCCGAAGACCATGAAGTCGCCGGACTGGCGCTTGGCGTACGAGGCCGGGGTGTCCGTCGGGTCGATGACCGGGTCCAGCCCGATGTCCTTCCACATCTGCTGGGCCATCTCGACCAGCACCTTTGCGCCCGGCGTGGTGTCCGGGTGCAGGTCGATGATGATCTTGCCGCCCTCGGCGCCGGCCTCCTTGATCAGGGCGCGGGCCGCGTCCGGGTTGTACTTCAGGAACTCCAGCCCCTTGAGCTTCTCCTCGGGCCAGGCGTACTTGGTGAAGGAGGCCGTGACGAAGCCGGCCCACTGGGCCGCGCCCTGCTGGACGTCCTTGATGATGGCGTCGCGGTTGAGCGCCATCGACATCGCGCGGCGGACCCGCAGATCGTCGAGCGGCTTCTTGGAGATGTTCAGGGTGAAGCCGCCGCCGGACAGGAAGTGGACGCCGTCCCAGCGCTGCTGGCCCTGCATCCCCTTGAAGAGGCTGTCGACGTCGTTGCGGGCGGCCTGGAAGCCCCAGCGGTGCCCGGCGATCTTGCCGGAGCGGTACGCCGCGAGCCGCGTGGCGTAGTCCGGCATGATGTAGGCGGTGATCCCGTCGAGGTACGGCAGCGGCTTGCCGTCCACCTCGGAGACCTCCCAGTAGTCCGGGTTCTTGACCAGTTCGACCTTGACGCCCGGCTCCCAGTTCTTCCAGATGTACGGCCCCGTCCCGATGATCTTCGAGCGGTAGTTGCCGTCCTGGTCGAAGACTTCCTTCGGGACGATGGCGTTGTTGTCCACCGCCATGTTGAGCAGGGCTTCGGCGTTCGGCTTGTCGGAGTGGAAGACGACGGTGTACTTGTCCGGCGTCTCGACCTTCGAGACCCACTCCCAGAGCCAGGCGTACTCCTTGGACTTCGTCTTGTAGTACTCGACGGTCCAGGCCACGTCAGCCGAGGTGAACTCGCGGCCGTTGACCGGCGGGACGTTGTGCCACTTGATACCCTGGTGCAGCTTGAACGTCCAGGTCTTGCCGTCCGGCGAGACCGTCCAGGAGTCGGCCATGTCCGGCTCGACTTCGATGTCGTAGTAGTCGGTGCCACGGAACTGGACCAGCCGGCGGTAGACGAGGCTGGAGGTGATCCGCAGCGGCCCGTTGACGGCCTGCATGACCTCCAGCGTCTCGGGATCCTTGCCGACGGAGGTCTCCAGGATGCCGCCGCGCTTCGGCGGGCCGGGGTCCTGCTGGCGTACCAGCGGCGGCCGATTGTTCACGGCGGCGGCCGGCTTCGCGGCTGCGGCCGGCGCTGCCGTGGGCTGGGCCGCGCCAGCCGCCGGGGCAGCCTGAGCCGGCGCGGTCTGCGCGGGTGCTGCCTGCGCGGCCGGCGCCTGGGTGGCCGGTACGGCGCGCGGGGTCGAGGTCGGGACGACCGGGCCGCTCGCCTGGGCGCCAGCGCCCGCCGACTGCCCACCGCCGGCCGCCGGGGCCGGCGCCTGCGGCCCGCAGGCCTGGATCAGGGCGGCCGAGGCGCCCGCCCCGACCACCAGCATGCTTCGTAAGAACGAGCGCCGAGTGAGCGCCCTCTGGCCTTCCAATCGCCTCATCGCCTAGGCTCCTTCCCCGACACACACGGTCGGACGTGGCGAGATCGCGCGGTACGCCGTGCATCGTTGCGCGGCGCGAAGATGTCGAACTGCGAACGAACGGCTGCGTTACCGTCCGGTGAACGCGGGCGGGCGCTTCTCCTTGAAAGCGGCCACGCCCTCGGCAAGGTCTTCCAATTCGCGCCCCTGGGCCACCGCCGAGCCCTGGTGCCAGTACGCCTCGTCGGGGTCGTGGTCCCAGCCCCGGTAGACGGCGTGCTTGGTCAGGCCGATGGCGGCGCTCGGCCCGTTCGCCAGCTTCTCGGCCCAGCGCTCGACGGCGACGTCGAGATCGGCAAGATCGACGACCTCGTTGACCAGCCCGAGCCGCAGCGCCTCCTCGGCGTCGAGCGGCTCGCCGAGCAGCGTCATCTCGATGGCCTTGCCGATGCCGACGTACTGCTGGAGCAGGTTGGTGCCGGTAGCGAGACCGCGCTTGATGAATGGCGTTGCCAGCTTCGCGTCGCGCGCCATCACGCGGAAGTCCGAGCCGAGCGCCAGGTTGAAGCCGGCCCCGTAGGCGTAGCCCTGGACCCGCGCGATGACCGGGGCGGGCAGGCTGCGCATCAGGCGGACGGTGCTGGTCCAGCGGCCCGGCCCCTGGACGTAGTGCTTGATGTGACCGCGCCGCTTGAGCGATAGCTGCTCGTCAGCGGTGCGCTCGCGGCCGAGCTCGTCGCCGGCGCAGAACGCCCGGCCCGCGCCAGCCAGGATGATGGCGCGGATCGACGGATCGTCCTGGCAGAGCGCGAAGGCGTCGTACAGCTCCGCGCCCACCTGATAGTCGATGGCGTTCAGCTTCTCAGGGCGATTCAGGGTGATCCGCATGATCGACCCGGTCTGCTCGCGGGTCACGTACTCGTACTGCGCCGTGCCGTTCTCTGCCATGCTGGTGGTGCCTTTCCGTGATTGCTCGGGCGTCAGACGCAGCCGTTGCGCGCCGCCATCGTCGTGGTGGGTATCGTTCAGTAGATGACCTGCTCGCCGACGAGCCGGTCGTACTCCTGCGACGAGAGTCCCAGGAGCGACTTGAAGACGTACTCGTTGTCCTCGCCCACCTCGGGCGCGCGGCGGAAGCCGTTCGGCCGCTCGCCGTCCACCATCCAGGGCGCGCCGAGCGTGTAGCGGGTGCCGCCGCCCAGTTTCTCGACCTCGCTCACGAAGGAGCGGGCCGCGAGATGGGCGTCCGAGACCACGTCCAGCGCCGTCAGCGTCGGGGTGGCCGCGATGCCGTGTGACTGGAGCAGCGCCGCCGTCTCCTGTGCGTCGCGGTCGCGGACCCAGGCCGCGATGACCGCGTCCAACTCGTCGTGGCGCGCGCGCCGGCCGGCGGCCGTCGCCAGCCCGGGGTCGGCGGCCAGGTCGGCCCGCCCGAGCACGCCGCACAGCCGCTGCCACGCCGCGTCGTCGGCCACGCTCAGCGCCATCCAGCGGTCGTCGCCGGCCGTCTGGTAGGCCCCCTGCGGCGCGGCCAGCGGATCGCGGTTGCCTCTAGGCTCCAGCACCTGCCCGGCGACGGTCCAGGCCAGGATCGGCTCGGGCAGCGCGGCGATCATCGTCTCGGTCATCGAGAGGTCGAAGAAGCCGCCTTCGCCGGTTTTGCGCTGGCGGTAGATCGCCGACATCAGCAGGAACGCCTCGATGCAGGCCGTCAGCGGATCGGTCCAGACGCCGCCCGAGGAGGTCGGGACGCGGTCGGGGTAGGCCGAGAGGCTGGCCCAGCCGGTGAAGCACTGGAGCAGCGTCCCGTAGGCCACCAGGTCGCGCTGCGGCCCGGTCCGCCCGAAGCCGGACGCCGAGGCCATCACGATGCGCGGGTTGATCTCGCGCAGGGCCGGGTAGCCCAGCCCGAGCCGTTCCATGACGCCCGTCGAGAAGTTCTCGATGACGACATCGCCGATGCCCACTAGTTGCCGCACGAGGTCGCGGGCGCGCTCGTCCTTGAGGTTCAGGGTGATGCTGCGCTTGCCCGGGTTCAGCTCCTCCCAGGACGGGTTGCGGTGCGAGAGGTCCGGGCGGGCCTTCGACTCGATCTTGATGACCTCAGCGCCCATCGCGCCGAGGTACTTGGTGCAGATCGGCCCGGCCATCACCCAGCTAAAGTCGACGATGCGGACGCCCGCCAGCGGCTTGGATGCCGGCAGGTGGCCGTTCGACGGCCGGGCGGCTGGCTTCGAGAAAACCTCACCCCCGGCCCCTCCCCTATGAGGAGAAGGGAAGGGGGGGCGAGGTCCGTCCGTGCCGTTGCGCTGTCCCTGGCCGCTGACTTCGGCGATCCGCGCGGCGTCGTAGCCGAGCTGCTCGCCGTAGACCTCGGTGTTGTGCTGCCCCAGGCGCGGCGCCAGCGTCGGCCGCGGGCGCGCCACGTCCGGCGACTGGTACGAGACGCCCGGGAACGAGAGCGTGCCGAGCGTCGGATGCTCCTGCTCCACAAAGAAGCCGCGATGGGCGAACTGCGGCAGCTCCAGCATGTCGGTGGCCGTGCCGAGCGGGTAGCAGGCCACCCGCTCGGCCTGGGCCGCCTCGAAGATGTCGCGCTTCGCCTGCTGGCGGCTCCACTCGCAGATCAGCGGATGCAGCACCAGCCAGTTGTCCTGGCGGGCAGCCTTGGTCGCAAAGCGGGGGTCGTCGGCCCAGGACGGGCCGCCCATGACTTCCAGCCAGCGCGCCCACTGGTGATCCTCGCGCGGCGAGACCACCACCCAGCCGTCGCGGCAGGGCAGGAAGAAGACGGTCGCGTTGGCCGAGCTCTCGACCACCGTCCTCCTGACGCCGCCATCCCCGCCATCGTAGCCGCCGCGCTCGCCGGCCTTCCGGTCCAGGGCGTTGTGCTGGGCCTGGTTCTCGGCGCTGACGGCCTCCTGCTCGGAGATGTCCAGGTGGCTGCCGACGCCGTCGCGCTGGGCCACCAGCAGGCCGTGGACCGCGGCCCCGGCCACCATCTCGCCGGCCAGGAACAGGCCCGCGTGGCTGGGGGCATTCAATGGCGGCAGATCGGCGGCCTCGATCTCGCGGGAGGGGAAGCCGTAGGCGAAACCCGAGCTCTGGAAGGCGATCAGGTCGTTGCCCTGCCACCCCGAGCGCGGCCCCCACTGCCCGAACGGCGTCGTCGAGACGACCACCAGCCGGGGATTGCGGGCCTGGAGCGCTTCGACGCCCACGCCAAACCGATCCAGCAGGCCCGGCGCGAAGCTCTCCAGCAGCACGTCGACGCCGCCCACGAGGTCGAGCAGGGCGGCCCGGCCCTCGGCGCTCTCCAGATCGAGCGTGATGCCGCGCTTGCCGCTGTTCAGGTAGAGGTAGAAGCCGCTCGCCTCGGGGTCCGGGCGGCCGGCGCGGAACGGGCCGCGGGCACGGGATGGGTCGCCCGTTGGCGGCTCGGCCTTGAGCACGTCCGCGCCGAGATCGGCCAACAGCTTGCCGCCGTACGGCCCGGCGATTCCGGTTGCCAGCTCCAGCACACGCAGGCCGGCCAGTGGTCGGTCAGCCAATCCACCCCTCCCCATCGAGACCGCTGCTCAGGCCCGCACGGCGATGATCCGCAACTCCGCGCGGGGTTGGCTCATGGTATCGTTGGGCGCGTTGCACGCCCCAGGGCGGATGCAACGTTGTATGCAGCGTCGAATGCGACAGGACCAGGAGAACGGCATGCCAGGGCGGCCACGGGGCGCGGGCGGATCGGCGCATCAGGAGTTCGGGCAGGCGCTCGAAGCGCTGATGCTGCGCGCGAACGTCTGGGACACGGCCCTGGCGCGGCGGCTCGACGTCTCCCGCTCCGAGGTCTTCCGCTGGCGCACCGGCCGCTCGATGCCGTCGCGGCGGAACCTGGAGCGGCTCCAGAACGTGCTGCAATGGTCGGACGGCGGCGGGACGCCATCTGTGGAGGGCGCACACTGGGATCGGCTGCTGGTGCTGGCCGGCCATGGTCAGCCGCTGCTCGCGCCGGGCGGGCCCGACGAGCGCAACCGCGTCGAGCTGCCGGACCGCTGTGCCGTCTACGCCTACCAGTACGAGCGCCGCAGCTTCCCTTCCGAATGGTCGCGCCGCTCCACGGAGATCGAGCGCGAGATCCAGGGCAGCATGCACGGCATGCTGCATCGCCCGCCGACGTTCCTGCGCCCGGACTCGATCACGCGCATCTACGAGCAGTGGTACGACCAGGATGTCGTCGAGCGGTATGTGCAGGAGCAGACGCAGCGGCTCGAACGGTGGGAGCGGCGCGTCGAGGAGTACGAGGTCCGCCACATCTACAGCATGCAGACGATGGCCGGGTACCTGCGCTCGCGCCAGTGGCAGGGCAACCAGCTCACCCACGAGCAGATCCGCGATCAGGTGGACCTGATCCTCGGGCTGCTGGACCGCCACTACCCGAACTTCTCCATCGGGCTGGAGGAGGACGCGCTGCCGTTCGACGCCACCATCGTCGGGCACGAGGTCGTGCTGCTGACGCTGCGGCAGGCCCACATGGTGAACGCCCAGGGCTGGACGATCTTCGGGATGGAGATGGCCGGGCTGTCGGTGGTGAAGACGTTCTCGCAGGCGTTCGACCGGACCTGGGGCAAGCGGAACCTGATCAAAGACCCGGCCGCCGTCCGGGCGTGGTTCGTCAGCCAGCTCTGACTGAGCGACGCCTGCTTGCCAGCGCATCGACTCGCGCCCTAGACTCCCGCCGACTGCTCCGCGCGCTGCTGCGCCCGGTGACTTCTGGGAGCGCCGTATCCCCGCACCCGACAGGCCCGCTCGGCCCCGCCTCGACGACGTGGCCCGTCGCGCTGGCGTCTCGCTCAGCACCGCCTCGCGTGTCCTCAACGACACCGGCTACCCCGTGGCCGAGGCCACCCGGCAGCGCGTGCTGGAGGCCGCTCACGCCCTCCAGTATTCGCCATCGGTGCTGGCGCGAGCGCTCGTCACCCGCCGGACCCAGATCGTCGGGGTGATCGTCGGCGACGTCGAAGATCCGTACTTTGCGGAGATCGTGCGCGGGGTCGAGGACGTGGCGCGGAAGGCCGGCTACCTCGTCATCGTCTGCAACGCCGACCGCGACCCTGTGACCGAGCTGAGCTACCTCCAGACCCTGCACGACTACCGGGTCGATGGCGTGATCCTGGCCGCCGGCGGCGTCACGGATGCGGTCCAGGCAGCCCGGCACGCCGACGCCGTCGCGCGGCTCGAACAGCAGGGCACGGTGGTCGTGGCGCTGGCGGAGGTGGCCGCCGCTGCGCCGTGCATCACCATCGACAACCGCGCCGCCGCCGCCGAGATGGCCCGCTACGTCGTCGGGCTGGGGCACCGCGAGATCGGCGTCATCGCCGGGCCGGCCACCCTGACCACCTCGCGGGCGCGCCTCCAGGGCATTCGCGGTGTGCTGGACGCCGACGTGCTGCCGGAGGATCGCGTTATGAGCGGCGTGTTCACGGCTGATGGCGGCGAGCAGGCCGCCCAGCGGCTGCTCGACCAGCACCCGAGCCTGACGGCGCTGATCTGTGTCAACGATCAGATGGCTGTCGGCGCGCTGACGGCGGCCCACCGGCGGGGGCTGGCCGTGCCCGAGCAGCTGAGCATCGTCGGGTTTGGCGACACGACGGCCGCGCGGCTGTCCTGGCCCCCGCTGACGACGATGTCCGTCCCGCGCCACGAGATGGGCGCGCTGGCGATGACCGGCCTGCTGGAGCAGCTCGACGGTGGCCCGCGGGTGGCGTCGCGGGTGCTGACGTGCCCGCTGAGGGTGCGCGGCAGCAGCGGCCCGCCGCCAGCCTGAGGCCGCCCCGCACGGCCTGGGCCTCAGGGCAGACGTATCAGACCGGTTTCCGGTACGCTTGCTACTCGAATCCGGATCTGGACAAGCTGATCGACGCCGGCGCGTCGACGGCCAGTCGCGACGAGCGCATCAAGATCTACCTCCAGGCCCTTGCCGTCATCGACAAGGATCCGCCGGGTGTGCCGCTGTTCGCTCCGGACGACTTCTACGCCGGCGCGAAGAAGATGGCCGGGTTCGCGCCGCGCGCCAGCCAGCTCCTGGACGTGCGGAGCATCACGCCGGGCTGACCGTCCGCATCACGCTGGGCTGACCGTCCGCATCACGCATGCTGCGCTGACCGGCGTCGAACTCACCTGCCCTGGGCACGTCCGCCCAACCGAAAGACCTCACCCGCAGCCCCGTGCTCCGCCGGGATGCTTCCCCTTCCCGGCGCGGGCACGACGGCCGCGGCGTGAGGTCTTCTTTTCGCCATGCGGGCCGCCGAACGCGGTAGCATGACGCGAGACGCCGCGGGGAGAGGGCGCATGGTCGATCCTGATGCCGTGAACGAGGCGCGCGCCACCGCCTTCCTGAAGGAGCGCTTCGGCGCGGCTGTACAGCAGGTCGCCGTGCTGGGCACGGGCGTCTGGTCCAAAGCGTTTGCGTTCCGGCACGCCGGCGACGATCTGGTCATCCGCTTCGGGGCGCTCCGCGAGGACTTCGACCGCGACCGGTTCGCGATGCGCTTCGCCGGGCCGGATTTGCCGATCCCGCGCGTGCTGGAGATCGGCGAGGCCGAGGGCGTCGGGGTAACCGGCCGCCAGATCGGCGGGTACTACGCCATCTCCGAGCGGCTGCACGGCGGCTACATCGACGACGTGGACGGCGCACAGATGCGGGCGCTGTTGCCGTCGCTCTTTCGCACGCTCGACGCGATGCGGCTGGCGGACGTCGCCGACACCGCTGGCTATGGCGGCTGGGATGGCGCTGGACGCGGGATGGTCGCCACCTGGCGGGCGTTCCTGCTCGACGTGGCGAACGATCCTCCGACGCAGCGCATCCACGGCTGGCGCGCCCGCCTCGCCGAGCGTCCGGATGCGTTGGCGGCCTTCGACGACGGCTACCGGCGGCTGGTATCGCTGATCGAGCATCAGCCGGAGGATCGCTCCCTGATCCACAGCGATCTGCTCCACTTCAACGTGCTGGTGACCGACGACCGCATCACCGGCGTGTTGGACTGGGGCTGCGGCCTCTACGGGGATTTCCTCTACGATGTGGCGTGGTTCTCCTTCTGGGGTCGCTGGTTCGCTGCCTGGGATGGCATCGACTTCGAGGCCGAGGCGCGGGGATACTACACACGAATCGGGCTGACGATCCCCTGCTTCCGCGAGCGGCTGCTGGCCTGCCAGCTCCACATCGCGCTCGGCGGGCTGGCTTACCAGGCGTTCGCCGGGGACTGGGACAATCTCACCTGGACGGCCCGCCGCACCCGGGAGATCATGTTGCCGTGACCGGCTATCCTTCGGCACGCCTGAACGAGGAGCAGTGATCCTGATGAGTCAGCCCGCCGATGCCGTCACGTTGCTGGACGTGCAGGCTGCCAGCCGCCGCATCCGACCGTACGTGCAGCGGACGCCGCTGGAGCGCTCCGGCTGGCTGTCCCAGGCCAGCGGCGCAGAGGTCTGGCTCAAGCTCGAGTGCTTCCAGCTCACTGGCTCGTTCAAGCTGCGCGGCGCGCTGAATGCGCTGCTCTCGCTGGACGCCGAGGCGCGCGCGAAGGGTGTGCTGACGGCCTCGGCGGGGAATCACGGGCTGGGCGTGGCGCAGGCGGCCCAGCTGACCGGCCTGCCGGCCATGGTGGTCGTGCCGGAAACGGCCTCGGCGGCAAAGGTCGAGCTGCTGCGGCAGAGCGGCTGCACGCTGATCCTCCACGGCCCGGACTACGACGCCGCCGAGGCCCATGCCATCGAGCTGGCCCGCGCGCGCGGCATCACGTTCGTCTCGGCCTACGACGACCCTGCCGTGGTGGCCGGGGGGGGCACGATCTCGCTGGAGATCCTCGAAGAGCAGCCGGATGCTGACGTGCTCCTGGTGCCGGCCGGCGGTGGCGGGCTGATCTCGGGGGTGGCGCTCGCCGCGAAGGGCCTGAAGCCGGCCGTGCGGGTGGTCGGCGTGCAGTCAACGGCCTCGCCATCGTTGCACGCGGCGCTGGCGGCCGGCCATCAAGTCCCGGTGACCGTCGAGGACTCGCTGGCGGACGGCCTCTCGGGGAACATCGCGGTGGGCAGCATCACGGTCGATCTGGCCTGCCGCTACGTGGACGAGGTTAAGCTGGTCAGCGAGGCGGAGATCGCGGCGGCGATGCGCGCCACCCTGGAGCACGAGCACATCTTGATCGAGGGCTCGGCGGCGGTGACGGTCGCGCTGCTGCTGCGCGGCGAGATCCCTGTCGCCGGGCAGCGCGTGGTGCTGGTGTTGACGGGCCGAAACGTCGCGCCGGCCGTGCTCCGCTCGACGCTCGGCATGTCAGCCTGAACGGGTGAGCGCGCGAGCAACGCGAACGGTGGCCGTGCAGGCTCCAAGATGCTGCGTTCCCGCCCGCCTGAGGGCATCGCATCCCGGTCAGGGTCAGGCGCGGCGCAGGACGTAGATCCCGGGCTTGATCGCGCCGCCGCTGGTGGTGAGCGTCGGGCGGAGCACCCGCTCGGCGATCCAGGTCTCGGCGCGCACCGACCGCTCGAAGAGGCGTACTTGCTGCGTGATGGCGGCGAGCCGCGCGCCCGGCCGGGCCACCCGTGCGGCCTCGGCCAGGAGACGCGGATACAGCTCGGCGTTCTCGGTGTGCGTGCCGACCAGTTGCCCGAACGGCAGATCGACGGTCAGCGCGTCTACCGAGGCGTCTGCCAGCGGGAGCGCGGTGGCGTCCCAGGCCGCCAGCTCGACGGTGGCACGTCCGTCAGGCGTCGGCGTTGTCGTGGCGCCGTTGTCAGCGGACAGGGCGGCCAGTCCGGCGGCCTCGACGTTCCGCGTCGCGCAGGCCAATGCCTCGGCGTCAAGGTCGCACCCCAGCAGCCGCGCGGCCGGCCCGAGGCTGGCCCGCTCCACCAGCAGCGTCCCCGATCCACAGGCGAGGTTCAGGTACACGTCGGTGGGGCGGGGCACGGATAGCCTCGCCACGATCGAGGCGACGGCGGCATTGAGCGCGCCCGGCCGATTGCAGACGCGCCAGCTCCGGGCGGCCAGCGGGCGCGGCGAGATCCGCACTAGCAGCTCGAAGCCGCCATCGGCCCCGCGCCGGCAGCGCAGGAGCAGATCGCCGGCGTCCTCGGCCGGCTTGAGGCCCGTCTCCAGGGTCAACCGCGCTGCGAATCGCTGAAAGACTGGCGAGTCAGCCCCGGCCGCGCTCAGCCGGAACGTCTTGAACGCCCCGGCCCCGTGCAGCGACCGAATGTGCCCGACCGTGGCGATGAGCCGGCGGAAGATGCCGTCGTCCAGAAGGGCGGTCGGGCGGGGCAGGCCATCGGCCACCATGACGTGCACGGCCACCACGGTCCGCAGCCGCAGCAACGCCGCCCACGACCCACCGTAGGAGAACCGGGGTGATGGGGCGTAGATCGCGGGTCGTGGGGAGAGCGGTCGCAGCTCGTCGAGGCCGAACGACTCAAGGCCAGCCACGCACTCCAGCTCGAAGGTGGCTGGTGGGGGACGGTCGCGGTCTCGCCTGGGGGCGCGGCCATCCTGGCCGCCCCGGTACGGGGTGTCCCTCCCGGGGGCGGCCAGGATGGCCGCGCCCCCAGGGGGTGTCGCCCTCCCGGGGAATGGCGCGCTCCCAGCGGGTGTCGTCTGCCCCTGCACTAGCGGGTCAGCGTCAGCAGGCGGCGCGGGTTCTCCACCAGCATCTGCTGGATCGCCGTGTCCGGGACGCCGGTCTCCCGCAGCCTCGGCACGATGTTCCGCAGGATGTGCCCGTAGCCGTCGCCGCCCCAGCGCGTCAGGTCGGTCTTGTAGCAGACGTCATGCGCCAGCGTGACCGAGCCGGCCAGCCCGTCGTCTACCAGCCGCGCGATGGTGGCGATGCGCTGATCGTCGTTTGGGTACTGGCGCTTGCGGGTCGGGTAGTACGCCTGCTTGCCGAAGGTGTCGAACGCCAGCGTACACCCGCGCGCCGCCAGCTTCCGGTACGACTCAACATGCTGGTGAAGACGGTCGTCGCAGTGGCTCACGATGACGCGGCTCAGGTCTGCGCCGGCCTGCTCCAGGATGTCCAGGTTCGGGGTGATCTGGCTGTAGGTGCGGTGGAACGAGTCCGGATGCAGCACGATGGCCGTGCCGGTCTGCGCCTGGACGCGCCCTGTCGCCTCCAGCACGATGCGCTCGGTGCGGGAGAGCGGCTCGGTGGTGCCGATCTCTCCCAGGATGCCCGCGCGGACGCCCGTGCCGGGGATGCCCTCCAGCACGTCGCGCAGCATCTCGTCCGTGACCTGCTCGACGCTCTTGCTCGCCAGGTCGGCGGGGTGCGACGCGCCGATGTAGTACCCGGTCCCGGCGACGATGTTCAGGCCTGTCCACTGGGCAAGCTGGACGAGCCCGGCCGGATCGGGCATGAGGCCGCCGCTGGACACCTCGACCACCGTGCTGCCGCCAAGCGCCTTGAACTGGTCAAGCTCGGTGGCGGCGGTCTCGACATCTTTCTGGAAGACGTTGTCGCGCAGCCGGGCGATGTTGTGCTTCAGGATGTGGAGGTGCTGGATGCCGAGCGGCTCATCCGGCAGCGGCTCGGCCTTGCCTGGCCCGAAGCGCTGCTCGTGGTACACCGAGAGGTCGAAGAGAATGTGCTCGTGGATGAGCGTCGTGCCGAGGGCCTCAGGGGCGATCGGGCCGAGGACGGTCATGACCTTGCCACGGGTATCGCTCACACGCGCCTCCACGAGGTGTCAGGGACAGGTTGCAGGGGACAGGGGACAGGGATCAAGCCTTCGCTGTAACCTGTCCCCTGTAACCTACACGCTGAGGCCGTGCGGCAGCGAGAACGCCTCTTCGGCGCGGTCCGCGATGGCACGGCCGATGGCCATCGACGACGTGGCGGCCGGCGACGGCGCGTTCCGTACGTGGAAGATACGGTCCGAGGTCTGCACCACGAAGTCGTCTACCAGCGAGCCGTCTGCGCCCAGCGCCTGCGCCCGCACGCCGGACGGGCCGGGCTCGCAGTCGTCCTCGGTGACCTCGGGCACGTACTTCTGGCAGGTCTCGACAAACAGCTTCTTGCTGAAGTCGCGGACCATCTCGTCCACGCCCATCTTCCAGTGCTGCTTGACCATCTTCCAGAAGCCGGGGAACGTCACCGTCTCCAGGTTGTCGCGGATGCTGATGTCGAGCTTGCCGTAGCCGTGCCGCGCAAAGGCGTACACCGCGTTGGGGCCAAGCCAGACCTCGCCGTCGTGCCGCTTGGTGAAGTGGACGCCCAGGAACGGGTAGCGTGGATCGGGCACGGGGTAGATCATGCCCCTGGTGAGGTACGCCTTCTCCGGCTTGAGCTTGTAGTAGTCGCCTCGGAACGGCACGATCTGCGGGTTCTTGTCCGCGCCAGACATCGCGGCCACGCGGTCGGACTGGAGGCCGGCGCAGGTGATCAGGTAGCGGGTCGGGATGATCTCGTCAAAGGTGGTCTTGATGAGCACCCAGTCACCCTTGCGGCGGATGCCATCGACCTCGTAGTTGGTCAGGATCTCGCCGCCGAGGGCCAGTACGTCGTCCGCGTACGCCTCGGCCACGCGGCTCCAGTCCACGATGCCCGTCTCGGGCGAGAAGATGCCTTTGATACCGGCGCTGTGCGGCTCGATCTCGCGGATCTCCTCCGGGCCAACCATCCGGATGCCGGGCACGCCGTTCGCGGTGGCGCGCTGGTAGAGGTTCTCCAGACGGGGCAGCTCCTCCGGCTCGATGGCGACGATCAGCTTGCCGCACTTCTCGTAGGGGATGCCCTTCTCTTCGCAGTACTCATACGTCTTGAGGCGGCCTTCGGTGCAGAGGCGAGCCTTCAGGGAGCCCGGCGCGTAGTAGACGCCGGCGTGGATCACGCCCGAGTTGTGTCCGGTCTGGTGCTGGCCAATCGCCGACTCTCGCTCGAGGATTGCGACGCGCTGTCCGGGGCGTCGCTTGAGCAGCTCGCGGGCCGTGGCGAGGCCGACGATACCGCCGCCCACAATCACGATGTCGTACCACTGCTGGGCCATCGTCAAGATACCTCCGTCCTCAAGAGGAAATGGTACCTGACAGCGTCCCGAGGGTGATGAGACAGGCGTCAGGCGTTCCGGGGGTAACGCGACCCCTCTTCGCTCAGACGACGTGCGGCGCGGCCGGCCGGGCGTCGCGCGGCGCGGGTCCAGGGTGACCGCCCGGCTGGCCGCATGCTTGCCATCGTCAGCCGCATCGCGCATCATCGAACGAGGCGGTTTGGCCAGAGACAGGGCCAGGGACGGCGACGGGGCCGGGGAGGAGCAGCATGAACGGCGCACATGACATGGGGGGCATGCACGGCTTCGGCCCGGTCGTGCGCGAGGAGAACGAGCCGGTCTTTCACGAGGAGTGGGAGAAGAAGGTGTTCATGATGTCCCGCGTGACCCGCGTGCGCGGCATCATCAACATCGACGAGTCCCGCCACGGCATCGAGCGGATGCCGCCAGCCGAGTACCTCGCCGCCAGCTACTACGAGCGGTGGCTCTCCTCGCTGGAGCGGAACCTCGTGGAGAAGGGCGTCGTCACCCAGGAAGAGCTGGAGGCCCGGGTGCGCCTGCTCCAGGAGCAGCCGGACGCCCCGCTGCCGCGGCGCGAAGATCCGGACCTGATCGCGGTGCTCCGGACGCCCAGCGCCGGCCGCGACCAGTACGAGCGCCCGGGCGCTGCGCCCCGCTTCGCCGAAGGGGACGCTGTCGTCACCCGCAACGAGCACCCGCTCGGGCACACCCGGCTGCCGCGCTACGTGCGTGGCAAGCGCGGCACGATCCACGCCGTGCGGGGCAGCTACATCTTTCCGGACACCCACGCGCACGGCCTGGGCGAGCAGCCACAGCCGATGTACACCGTCGCCTTCGAGGGCGGGGAGCTGTGGGGGCCGTCCTCGGAGCCGCGCGAGCGGGTGTACATCGATCTCTGGGAAAGCTACCTGGAGCCGCCGGCTGGCTCCCCGTCCTGAATCTCCGTAGGTCCGTCCGGGCGCTGCGCCCCGGGCGTGCGACATCCGACCCGAGCTTCCTGCTGCGCGTTCATCGAAGGAGTGCTGATCCATGAGCGGCAACCACGGCAGCGGCCATCACAGCCATCCGGAGTCGTCGGCGTCCGTGCGGGCGCGGGCACTCGAATCGCTGCTGATCGAGAAGGGCCTGACCTCCAGCGACGTGGTGGACAAGGTCATCTCCGTGTACGAGGACGACATCGGGCCACGGAACGGCGCACGGGTGATCGCGCGGGCGTGGGTCGATCCGGCCTACAAGCAGCGGCTCCTGGCCGATGCGTCGTCCGCCGTGGAGGAGCTGGGGTTCGGCGGGGCGCTGCTGGCGGTGGTCGAGAACACGCCGATGGTGCACAACATGGTGGTCTGCACGCTCTGCTCCTGCTACCCCAGCCAGCTGATCGGGCTGCCGCCCACCTGGTACAAGTCGTTCGCCTACCGCTCGCGGGCCGTCATCGAGCCGCGCGCCGTCCTGCGCGAGTTCGGGCTGGAGTTGCCGGACGATGTTGAGGTGCGGGTCTGGGACAGCAGCTCGGAGCTGCGCTACATGGTGCTGCCGGAGCGGCCGGCCGGCACCGAGCATCTCTCCGAAGATGAGCTGGTGGACCTGATCTCCCGCGACTCGATGATCGGCGTGGCGAAGGTGCAGGCTCCGGCGGCGGTCGGCTGAGGTGGCGGGCATGATGGCTGACAGTACGGAGGCGCAGGGGCCGAGCCGCGAGATCGCCGATATGCAGGGGACGGAAGCGCTGCCCCGCAAGAACGGCGAGCTGGTGTTTGACGCGGCCTGGGAGGCGCGCGTCTTCGGCATGACGATCTCGATGCACGAGCGGAACCTGTTCGAATGGAACGAGTTCCGCGATGAGCTGATCGAAGAGATCGGCGAGGCGGACCGCTCGGGCAGCAGCTCGACGTACTACGAGCGCTGGCTGGAGGCGTTCGAGCACCTGCTGGTCGAGAAGGGGCTGGTGAGCCAGGAGGAGCTGGATGCGCGGCTGGCGGAGTTCACCTCCGGCCAGCGCGACGACGCCTTCTGAGCCCTGGGAGCAGCGAGATGAGGTGCTGCGGTTGCTCGCCGAGCACCGCGTGGAGCTGGCAGCCATGGGAGTCGGAGCGCTCTCGTTGTTCGGCTCGGTCGCGCGCGACGAAGCAGGGCCGACGAGCGATATCGATCTGCTGATCGACCTGGGCCGACAGCTCGATCTCTTCGATCTCGGACGCATCCAGATGCGGCTCGAAGCGATACTCGGTGCGAAGGTGGATCTGGTGATGGCAGACGCCCTCCGTCCATGCCTGCGTGCCGTGATCCTCCGCGAGGCCATACATGCCACGATCCTCCGCGAGGCCATACATGCCACGTATTGTCCGGCAAGAGGTAGAGGTACGGTCACAAGACTCCGAGCCGAGTGATAGCGTATCGCCTGAGCGGCAAATCACAGCGTGGCGCGTCACAGTTTTGGGCGTGCCCGTCAGGTCCGCCCGAAACGCCGCCCCCTGCCGCTTGCGCCAGGCGTTCCCCCACGTGACACTGACAGACCGCAACCCTCGCCCTCGCCAATCCGTTCCTCCAGCAGGCCGCGTTCGTCTTCCGTCTGCTCGAAGGGCCGCGTGGGACCAGGGGCCACTGCCATCTCTGAGGTGACGCGCGCGTGACGCCACTCCGATCATCCTGGGCCATCGCCCTTGCCGGCCTGCTCGCAGCCCTGCTGCTGCTCGGCTCCGTCCCCTCCGCTGAGGCCCAGTTGTTCGGTGGCTCGGCCCCGGTCATCGCGCCGGGCGGTGCGGGGCCAGCCAGCCCGTCTGCGCCAGCGGCCGGCCCGGCCGGCGGCGGAGCGGTGGTCAGCCCGGGCGGCGCATCAGCCGTCGTCAACCCGACGGGCGCAGGCCCGGAGTTCCGCGGCCTCTGGGTCGATGCGTACCGCGAGGGCTTCAAGACGCCAACCCAGGTCGACCGGCTGCTGGCGGACGCCCGCCGGGCCAACGTCAATGCGCTGATCGTCCAGATGCGGCGGCGGGGCGACGCGATGTACGCCCGCAGCCTGGAGCCGCGCGCCGAAGACCCCGAGCTGGCCGCCGGCTTCGACCCGCTGGCCTACCTCATCGAGCGCGCCCGCGCCGAGCAGCCGCGCATCGAGGTGCATGCCTGGATCGTCGTCACCAACATCTGGGGCAGCCAGAACCGCGCGCCGGTCGATCCTGCCCACGTTTTCAACCAGCACGGCGCATCGGCCGCCGGCCGCGAGGACTGGCTGAGCCGCCGCGAGGACGGTACGACGTGGTCTCGCGGGTACTTCCTGGACCCGGGCCACCCGGATGCCGCGCGGTACACCACGGACGTGGCCCTCACCATCGTGCGCGAGTACGACGTGGACGGGCTGCACCTGGATTACATCCGCTACCCCGAGCGCGCAGACGGCCAGAGCTGGGGCTACAACCAGACCAGCATCGACCGCTTCAACGCCCGCTACGGTCGGGAGGGCCGCCCGCCAGGGAATGATCCTGCCTGGAATCAGTGGCGGCGCGACCAGGTGACGGCGTTGGTGCGCGGCATCTACCTGGGCGCACTGGCCGTCAAGCCGACCGTCAAGCTCAGCGTTGCGGCGATCCCCTGGGGCGAGGGCCCCCGCACCGATGCCGACTGGCAGCGCAGCGCCGGCTACAGCAGCGTCTTCCAGGACTGGCGCTCCTGGCTCGAAGAGGGGATCGTCGATCAGGTCATGCCGATGAACTACTTCCGCGAGTCGGCCGGGCAAGGCCCCTGGTTCGACCGTTGGGTAGACTGGCAGCGGAACCATGCCTACGGCCGGCAGATCATCCCGGCCGTCGCGCTCTACCTGAACGAGCCGGCCGAGAGCATCGCGCAGATCAAGCGGGCGCTCGCGCAGAATCCGAACGGCCCAGGCACGGCCGGCGTGGCGCTCTACTCGTATGCGGCGACGCGCCCCTCGGCGGCCGGCGACGACACCGTCACCTCGCGCGCCCAGGGCGCGGAGGTCTGGGCCGCGCTGACCGAGCCAGGGCCGCTCAACGGCGGACAGCCGCCCTTCCCGGCTCGGACGCTGACGCCGGCGACCGCCTGGAAGCCGAGCGCGAGCGCCGGCAGCGTGATGCTGCGCGTGCCCGGCCTCGACGGCGCGCGCGTCGATCTCTCCGGCCCCAAGAGCCTGGGCGGCGAGACGGATGGCACCGGCATGTTCGGGGCGCTCTCGGTGCCGCCGGGGCGCTACGCGATCACCGTGCGCCCGAACGGCGGGCGGGGTGAGCAGCGCGCGGCAGAACTGGATGTGCAGAGCGGGGCGCTGGCGCAGCTCGAATTGCCCTGATGCGCAGCTCGAACTGCCCTGATGCGCAGCTCGAACTGCCCTGACAGCCGATAGCCCTGACGCTGGGGGCGGGCCGATATCTCGCCCGCCCGTCCCTCCCGCGGCACGGCCCCTCGTTGTCCGCACGGCTGTGCCGTCCAGGACAGCACCGGTGTGCCGGACTTTTCGCGGGAGCGTTGCGCGCGCCTCGTATACTTCAACTCTGGCAGGAGGCTCACATGGCAGACCCGCGCTCAATCATCGATCCGCGCCACTCGGCGACCAACTACGTCCCGATGGTCATCGAGCAGACGAACCGTGGTGAGCGGTCCTACGATATCTACTCGCTGCTGCTCAAAGAGCGCATCATCTTCCTCGGGACGCCTGTCTCCGATCACATCTCCAACCTGATCGTCGCGCAGCTGCTGTACCTCGCCCGCGAGGATCCAGATCGCGACATCTCGATGTACATCAACTCGCCCGGCGGCTCGGTGACGGCCGGCATGGCGATCTACGACACGATGCAGCTGATCCCCAGTGACGTCTCGACGACCTGCGTCGGCCTGGCGGCGTCGATGGGCTCGCTGTTGCTGGCGGCCGGTGCGAAGGGCAAGCGCCACGTCCTGCCGAATGCCCGCGTGATGATCCACCAGGGCTCGGCCGGCTTCCAGGGAACCGCCGCTGACATCGAGGTGCAGGCCCGCGAGATCCTCCGCATCCAGAAGCGGATGGAGGAGATCTACTCGTTCCACACCGGCCGCACCACCGAGCTGATCCGGCAGGATCTCTCACGCGACTTCTGGATGGGCGCGCAGGAGACGGTCGAGTACGGCATCGCAGACTCGGTGGTCGGGCGCCCGGCCGAGGGCGAGGGACTGACCGACACGCCGCCCTCGACGAACGGCTCCAGCGTCGTTTAGCTCGCCGTTCATCCCCAGATCAATAAAGGGCGGTCGCCGGACAGGGCGATTGCATGTTGATGTGGTCGTGCCGCCGCGTCGGGGCTTGAAAGCCCCGCCTACGATCCTGCAGTCGCTGCGCGACGCTCCAGTCTCACCGGACGACGGCTGTTCCCGGTCTCCGTCGCGCAGCGACGGTGTGACTGTAGGCGGGGGTTTCAACCCCCGACCGCCCGTTCC